>JACPTJ010000021.1 GCA_016192835.1 Betaproteobacteria bacterium | reverse complement strand
TCAACTGCTCCCATTGAGAATTACGAAACCGGACGACAGTCCCGTTTCGCTCGACGCTCCCCTCGCCCTCCGGGAGAGGGGTTGGGGGTGAGGGATCGGCGATGTTATATAGGTATGCAAGGCTCGATAAGTTCAGCCACCAAACATCGCGTTGCCTGAATACCTGAAGAACCCCTGTCCGGTCTTGCGGCCAAGGTGGCCGGCCGCGATCATGCGTTTCACCAGCGCCGGAACCGCCGCGCGCGGATCGTGGGTCGAAGCATAAAGCGCCTCGGCCACCAGCAGGTGCGTATCCAGTCCAACCAGGTCGAGCAACTCGAGCGGCCCCAGCGGATAGCCGAGTCCGGCCTTGACCGCGCGGTCGATGTCGGCAGGCTCGGCCACACCGGCCTCCACCAGGCGGATCGCATCGTTGTTGAACGGCACCAGGAAGTAATTGAGGATGAAGCCGGGATTGTCCCTGGTCTTGACCGGCGTCTGCCCCAGGGCTTTGCAGAAATCCCACGCGCTCCGGAACGCGTCATCGCTGGTCCTGATCCCCGGCGACATCTCTACGAGCTTCATCAGTTGCGCCGGCAGGCAGAAATGCATGCCGACGAAGCGCTCGTCGCGACCGGATCCCGCGGCGATCTCGGTGATCGACAGCGTCGACGTGTTCGACGCGAACAGCGTGTGCGGCGGGCACACCTTGTTCAATTCGCCGAGCAGATCGTGTTTGACCTTGAGGTTTTCGAACACCGCCTCGATCACGATGTCGCAGGCCGCCAGGTCGCCCAGGCGGGTCGTGCCGGTCAGATCGCCCATGATCTTGTCGACCTGCGCCGGCGTGAGCTTCTTGCGCTCGACCGACTTGGCGAAAAAGCCCGCCGTCTGCTTGCGCGCGCGGTCGATCGCATCCTGCCGCGTGTCGTAAACGATCGTCTTGAAGCCGGCGCGCGCGGCGACGATCGCGATGCCCGCGCCCATCGTGCCGCTGCCGGCGATACCTACGGTTTTGATTGCTACGCCCATCGGCGGCCTCCGGAGTGAATCGTGATTAGTGAATGGTGATCCCCCTCATCCCCGCCTTCTCCCCCAGTGATGGGGGAGAAGGAGTCTTTGCTGTTGCGCGCCTTGCTGTTCCGCCCTTGACTGCCCACTCGTCACTCCTTACTTTCTGATAAAACTTCTGCCGATGAACTGGCGATGGATCTGGTTGGTGCCTTCCCAGATCTGGGTGATTTTCGCGTCGCGCATCAGCCGCTCGACGCGGTAGTCCTTGCAGTAACCGTAACCACCGTGGAGCTGCACCGCATCGGTGGCGATGCGCATCGCGAGGTCGGACGCGCGCAGCTTCAGCATCGAGGCCTCGACGCCAAAGTCCGCGGCACCATTGTCGACCATGCGCGCGACATGCCACAGCCATGCTTCGCACATCGCGAGATCGGTCGCCATGTCGGCGAGCATGAACTGGATGCCCTGGAACTCGATGATCTTCCAGCCGGATTGCCTGCGCTCGTTGATGTAGGCGACCGCATCCTCGAACGCGGCGCGCGCGATGCCGAGCGCATGCGCCGCGACGCTGGGGCGCGAGCGGTTGAGCGATGCGAGCAATATCCTGAGGCCGTCGCCGGGCTTGCCGAGCAAATTGGCGCGCGGCACGCGACAGTTGTCGAACG
This sequence comes from Betaproteobacteria bacterium, assembly GCA_016192835.1. Lineage (GTDB taxonomy): Bacteria > Pseudomonadota > Gammaproteobacteria > Burkholderiales > SG8-41 > PALSA-1004. Next base: position 3,208 of record JACPTJ010000021.1, on the reverse strand, counting down.
CGAGTGCCGCGGTGCTCGACGCGCGCAGTCCCATCTTGTCCTCTTCGCGCACCACCTTCAGGCCCGGCGCGCCTTTCTCCACCACCAGCACCGAGATCGCACCCTTGCCGTCGGCGATCCCGCTCCATTTGCCGAACAGTATGTAGAGATCGGCGTGCGCGCCGTTGGTGATGAAGGTCTTGGTACCGTTGACGACGATATCATCGCCGTCCGGCCTGAACTCCGTCTTCATGCCGGTTGCATCCGACCCGGCAGTGGGCTCGGTAATCGTCAACGCGGCAAGACCGCCGCCGAGCATCACCGGCAGCAGGCGTTTTTTCTGCTCTTCCGTGCCGAAATCGATCAGCGGCTTGACCGCATGAAAGTTGGTCGCCCAGATCACGCCGGTCGAGGCGCACGCCCCGGAAATCTCGCGCACGCATGCGAGGTAAGCGGCGTAGGAGAGCTGCGCGCCGCCGTACGCCGCGGGTATGAACATCGCGTTCAGGCCGAGCTCGTTGATCGCCTCGACGTTCGCGTGCGGAAATTCGCCGCTGCGGTCGTAGTGTTCGGCGCGCGGCGCGATCTTCTCGCGCGCGAGCTGCCGCACGCTCTCGACCAGCATCGCCTCTTCCTGAGGCAGCTTCAGCGTCGCGTCGAGTCTCTCAAATACCTTCATTCAAAAATCCTGAGCCGCCAAGTTGTTGGCCCTTCACAGTGCGTAGGATGGGTTGAGGCCGTCAAGGCCGATACCCATCGCGACGAATGCATGATGGGTATCGCTGCGCTCAACCCATCCTACACTTGCTGTCATTTTCAGTGATTAATCCCTTGCGCGCCGTCGATATAAATCGTTTCGCCGGACAGAAACGGAATGTCTTCGCTGAAGATCGCCGCGACGAGCTTGGCCACGTCGCCGGCGGTGCCGGGCCTGCCTGACGGAATGCGCTTTTGCAGGTAGTCGGCGAGCGGCCCTTCGGTCATCGCCTTGCGGTTGAGGTCGGTCACGATGTAGCCTGGTGCTACGTCGAGCACGCGGATGCCCTTGTCGGCCCATTCCACCGCGAGGCAGCGCGTGATGGCGCCGACTGCCGCTTTCGACGCGCAGTAGGCGATGTTGCGCTTGACGCCGATTTTGTCGAAAAACGAGCCGATGTTGACGATCGTGCCGCCACCGCTTTTCACCAGATGCCGATACGCCTCGCGGCACGCAACGAATACTGCAGTCGCATTGGTCGCCATCACCTTGTCGTAGGTCGCGACCGGCAATTCATGGCTGCGCCCGTCGAGATGGATGCCCGCATTGTTGACCAGCCCGTCGAGCGCGCCGGCCTTGCCTGCGACGCGCGCAAACGCGTCCTTGACGCTCGCCTCATCGGTCACGTCGCACGCAACGTTGACGAAGCGGCTTGCGAATTCCACCGCCTCCCGCACTTCGGGACCTTTGCCGTTGCGCGTGAGGCAGCCGACGGTAAAGCCGCGGCGCGCCAGCTCGAGCGCAATCGCAGCCCCGATGCCACGGCTCGCGCCGGTGACCGCGATTACTTTTTTGACTGCACTCATTTGTCCTTGAACTGCGGCTTGCGCTTGGCGATGAACGCTTCCATGCCTTCAGCGGCATCCTCGGTGCGAAACGCGAGGGTCGACAGGTCGGCCTCGATCCGCAGGCCTTCGCCGACCGGGTTATCGAGCGCGCGCGTGACCGCTTCGCGCGCCAGGCCGAGCACCGGCAGGCTATAGCCCGAGAATTCGCGCGCAATGGCAATACCCTGCGCGAGCGCGTCGCCATCGATCAGCCGGTTGACGAGACCGATGCGGTGCGCTTCTTCCGCGTCCACCGTGCGGCCGGTCATGATCATCTCGAGCGCGCGCGCTTCGCCGACGACGCGCGGCAGGCGCTGCGTGCCGCCGTAGCCGGGCACCAGGCCCAGCTTGATCTCGGGCAGGCCCATCTTCGCATTGCGGGTTGCGATGCGAAACGTGCACGCGAGCGCGAGCTCGAGCCCGCCGCCGAACGCATAACCGTTGATGATCGCGAGCGACGGCATCGGCAGGCGGCCGAGCCTGGCGAACGTCGCCTGCCCGGTTTCAGCGTCGCGCTTCTGGGCCGTCAATGAGCGTCCGGTCAACTCCTTGATATCGGCGCCCGCACAGAATGCCCTGGCGCCGGCGCCGGTGATGAGCAGCGCGCGCGCATCGCCCGCCGCAACCTCGTCGAACGCACGCGCGAGGTCGCGGATCAGCGCGAACGACAGTGCGTTCAGCGCCTCCGGCCGGTTCAGCGTGATCAGCGCGAATTCTTCAACACGTGTAAGTTCGATAGACATAATTGAGAAACATGAAAGTGGTTGACAAACTTTCCCCTCACCCTAGCCCTCTCCCCGCAAGCGGGGCGAGGGAACACCCCCTCTCCCGCCTGGGCGGGAGAGGGTTGGGGTGAGGGTGGGGCATCCGGCAATGCAGTTATTCATGGGTGGCAGGCACTTTTGCGATCATCATTAGATCAAAACATTTTCGCCACAGAGGTCACAGAGAACACAGAGAAAACCCAGGTTTCAATTGTAATTCCTCTGAGACCTCTGTGCTCTCTGTGGCAAGTTTATGCTTTCCGTTTTTCGGGAGAAACCCACCGCGCGGCTGCAGGCTTGATCCTGCCCGCCTTCGCCCATTCGACGAGTTCGCGCTTGAGGATCTTGCCGCTCGCCGTCTGCGGGAATGCGTCGAGACAAATGAAATATTCCGGCATGTCGTATTTCGAAAGACCGTGCTCGTTCAGATGTTCGAGCATCAGGTCCGCATCGACCGCGGTGCCGTCGCGCGTGATGATCGCGAGGCAGACGCGCTCGCCGAGCCGCTCGTCGGCGATCGGGAACGCCGCGGCCTTGAGCACCGCCGGATGCTTGACGGTCAGATTCTCGATCTGCGCCGGGTAGATGTTATGGCCGCCGCGGATGATCAGATCCTTCTTGCGGCCGACGATCTGCAGGTTGCCGCTGGCGTCGCAGCGCCCGAGGTCGCCGCTCATGAACCAGCCGCTCGCATTGAACGAATTCTCGGTCGCGGTCTGGTTGTCGAAGTAGCCGAGCGTCAGCAGCGCGCCGCGCGTGCCGATCTCGCCGATTTCGCCCGGTTTCGCTTCGCGGTCGGGGTTTTCCTGGTCCCACAAGCGCGTCTCGTAGCCGTGGCATGCACGCCCGCAGGTCGCGGTAATCGCCTCGACGTCGTCATC
>JACPTJ010000020.1 GCA_016192835.1 Betaproteobacteria bacterium | reverse complement strand
CTTCATCGAGAACGCGGCGCTCGATTTCGAGTTTCGCCTGTTCGTATTGCGCGGCCGACGGCGTGCCGCTGCTCAGGTCGGCGTCGAGCTCGGCGAGTTGGTCGCGATAGACCGCAAGGTTGGAAGCAGCGCGGGCAACATCGCCAGCGGCGCTGCGACGGCGCAGCAACGGCGGCAACACCCACACCGCGGCTGCCGCCGCCCTCACGACGGCGATGACGACGAAAACGGTCACCGGCGCTCCCGGTCGGAACCCGCCGCCAGCAACCGCTCAGCCTGCTGCTGCTGGTCCGCAGTCAGCGGTCGCTCGTCGCGCTGTGCGCGCCGCCGCCGCACGTTATAGAAAAGCACTGTGAGTCCCGCTGCGAGCAGCAGCGCCGGCCCCAACCACAGCAGCAGCGTCACCGCGTTGAACGGCGGCCGATACAGCACGAATTCGCCGTAGCGCTGCACCATGAAATCGACGATTTCGCCGTCGCTCCTGCCCTGCGCAATCTGCTCGTTGATCTGGCGCCGCAGGTCGACCGCGAGTTCCGCGTTCGAATCCGCAATCGACTGGTTCTGGCAGACGAGGCAGCGCAGTTGCTCGGCCAGATTCACCGCGCGCTTGTTCGTCACCGGATCGGCGACGGTCGGTAGCGCCTCGCCGGCCGCCGCCGCGCATGCGAACAGAAGCATGGCTATCAGCGCAATGAGTCTCATGACTGCAACGCCTTCACCAGCGGCAGTATCTTGTCCCGCAGCGCTTCGGGAGTGACCGGGCCGATCTGCTTGTAGCGGATCGCACCCTCTTTGTCGATTACGAAAGTCTCGGGCACGCCGTAGACGCCAAAATCGATTCCCACGCGACCATCGCGGTCGGCAATGCTCAGTACGTAAGGATCGCCGAGCTGCTTGAGCCACGCGATTGCGTCCTCCCGCGGGTCTTTGTAGTTGAGACCGTAGATGGGCACGACATTGCTTTTCGCCAGATCCATCAGCACCGGATGCTCCTGACGGCACGACACGCACCACGACGCCCAGACGTTGAGCAGCCAGACCTTGCCTTTCATGTCCTGCTGCGAAAAAGTCTTGTCGGGTTGATGCAACTGCGGCAACTGGAACGCCGGCGCCGGCTTGTTGATGAGCGGCGACGGCACTTCGCGCGGATTGAGACCGAGCCCGACGGCGAGGAACGCCACCATAACAATGAAGATGACGAGCGGGACAAGGAAACGGGTCATGGGTTCTCGGAACGGAAGCTTAACCAGCGGCGGCTTCGCTTACGCCCGCGCCTTTCTTGCCGCTGCCCGGGACGATCGCCTCACTGCGCCGCACAAATACGCGGTAGCGGCGGTCGCTAAGCGCGAGGAAACCGCCGAGCGACATGATGATGAAACCACCCCAGATCCAGGTCACGAACGGCTTGTGATAAACACGCACGCTCCAGGCGCCGCCTGACACCGGCTCGCCGAGCGACACGTAGAGATCGCCGAAGATGCCGGTATCGATCGCGGCCTCGGTCATCGGGTTCTGCTGCACGTTGTAGACGCGCTTCTCCGGATGCAGCACTCTCACGTGTCTGCCATCGCGGCTGACATCGATCGCACCGCGCGAGCCGCGGTAATTGGGGCCGGTAATTTCCTGCACGCCGTCGAAGCGGAACGTGTAGCTGCCGACCGCGACGCTGTCGCCGACCGCCATGCGCACGTCGCGCTCGGTCTCGTAGCCTTTGACCAGCGTGACGCCGATGATGAACACCGCCACTCCGCAGTGCGCGAGCAGCATTCCGTAATAAGAACGGGGCTGGGCACGCAGCCGCGCCCACAGATTGCCGTCGTGGCGCGACAGCCGGTATTTCAGCGCCACTGCTGAAGTCGCGATAATCCAGGCCCCGAGCAGCAACCCGAACGCGACGAGCGGAGTCCATCGGCCCATCACCAACGGCAGCAGCAATGCAGTGAGCAAACTTACGGCGAGCGCCCATTTAAGCCGCACCGCGAGCTCGGGCAAGCTCGCCTCCTTCCAGCGCGCAAGCGGGCCGAGACCCATCAGGAACACCGCGGGCGTCATCAGCGGCACGAACACCGCTTCAAAGTACGGCGGGCCGACCGAAATCTTGCCGAGATTCAACGCATCGAGGAACAGCGGATACAGCGTGCCGAGCAGCACCGAGCCGGCGGCCGCGACCAGCAGCACGTTGTTGGCGAGCAGCATCGATTCACGCGACACCGGCTCGAATTTGCCGCCGAGTCCTACCCGCGGCGCGCGCCACGCGAACAGCGCCAGCGAGCCGCCGATCACCACCGTAAGGAACGCGAGGATGAAAATGCCGCGCTTGGGATCGGTTGCAAACGCATGTACCGAGGTCAGGACCCCCGAGCGCACCAGAAACGTTCCGAGCAGGCTCATGCTGAACGCGCAGATCGCGAGCAATACCGTCCAGCTCTTGAAGCCGCCGCGCTTCTCGGTAACGGCGAGCGAATGGATCAGCGCAGTGCCGAACAGCCACGGTATGAAGGATGCATTTTCGACCGGATCCCAGAACCACCAGCCGCCCCAGCCGAGTTCGTAGTAGGCCCACCAACTGCCCAGCATGATGCCGAGGGTGAGAAAACACCACGCGAGCGTCGTCCACGGCCGCGACCAGCGCGCCCAGGTGGCATCGAGCCGGCCGCCGAGCAGCGCGGCGATGGCGAATGCGAACGCAACTGAAAAACCGACGTAACCCATGTAGAGCATCGGCGGATGGATCACCATGCCGGGGTCCTGCAACAGCGGATTCAGGTCGCGGCCGTCGGCGGCGGCAGGAAACAGGCGCTCAAACGGATTGGAGGTGAGCAGCATGAACAGCAGGAAACCGACGCTCACCAGCCCCCGCGGCGATGCGGTATTGCAGCGGCAGCTGCGAATTGGAATTGGTGGCAACGTTGAGCACGGAGAAATCATTATTCGCGAACGACCACGCGAGACAGCCGAACGCGATCGCGACGAACACGAACTGGCCCTGCGCGGCCGGGCGCGCGACACTCACCCATGCGGCATTCGCGCGCGCCGCGCCGACGATCGGGAGCCCTCCCTGAGCCAGTGCCAGCAGCAGCGCGAGAATTAATGCGAATTGACCGATCTCGGGAACCATGCGCTCTTTCTATTGAGAATTCCCCTCACCCTGACCCTCTCCCCGCAAGCGGGGCGAGGGAACACTCTCCAAACAAGCGAGCGACGAAACACTCTCCAAACAAGCGGGCGAGGGAACACTCTCCCAGCAAGCGGACGGGGAAACATTCCCTCTCCCGCCTGGGCGGGAGGGGTGCAAGTCCCCCTCTCCCCCGTTTCTGGGGGAGAGGGCTGGGGTGAGGGGGTGATCGACTGCAAAACTGTCATCCAATTACGGAATGCGCAATAATCTACTTGGCGATCACGCTCTGTTGCGCTTTTTGCGCCTGCTCGATCGCGTGGGCTGCATCGGGCGGCATGTAGTTTTCGTCGTGCTTGGCGAGCACCTCGGTCGCCGCAAATACGCCGTCCGCACCGAGACGGCCTTGCGCGACCACGCCTTTGCCTTCCTTGAACAGATCGGGAAGTATTCCGGTGTACACGACCGCGACGGTGTGGGTGGTATCGGTCACCCTGAAGCGCACCGTCAGGCCGTCGTCTGCGCGCTTGACGCTGCCCGACTCGACCAGCCCGCCGATGCGGAACGCCTTGCCGCGCGGCGCCTCGTTCGCCATCACCTGGCTCGGACTGAAAAAGAACACGAGATTGCTGCGGAATGCGTTCAGCACCAGCGCGCTGGCGAGCGCGAGCACGCCAAGGCCGGCGGCGATGATTGCAATGCGTTTATGGCGGGGTTTCATTGGAATGAGCGGCGTATTCTAACGGATTCACGACCACGGCAGCCAAAAAAAAGCTGGCCGCAGCCAGCCTTTTTTTCCTGCATCGATCGCTTATTTCGCAGCCAGCGACCACTGAACCAGCGTCTTGAGTTCCGCATCCGTAGCCGCAACCTTCATGTGCCCTTTGCCGTCCTTGAGTTTGGCGGTCAGCGTTGCCGCGGCGTCCTTGTTGCCCTTGTACTTGGCGGCAATGTCCTTCAACGCAGGCCCGACTTTCTTTTCGGCCGCCGCGTGACAGCCCAAACAGCCCTTGGCTTTTGCCAGATCCGCACCCGCGTCCGCCGCATTGGCGGCGCCCGCCATCACCATGCTGCCTGCGGCAGCCAACACCAACAGCATCGATTTCATACAATCTCCTGTCTAACGGTTTGACTTTCCATGCCTGCCCGATTCCGGACATCCGCTGCAACGCACGCGAATCGAATTGCGCGCCGAGAAAGATTAATGGAGTTCGCATTCCAGAAAGTTGACAAAGATCAAGCTTCCCGGAGTTAGGCCCCGGCAACCCGGGCTAGTTCCCGGGTGCCGTTGCCGCCCGCGCAAACTCGCGGGATCGTAACGCGCGGTTGGGCCGCAGGTTTGATCCAAGTCAATACCGCGATCCGGTCCACAGCTTACATTTGAGGGGGAATCAGGATTATGCCCCCCGTTTGTGATTGAAATTATTGCGTTGCGGGTTGGAATGGCGCGGGGCATTCGATTCGCCGCGCGCTACAATCGGGACACCCGCTAATTTTCGAGGTTCGTGATGAAATATTTGACGTTGGGTATCATATTGTCGCTGGCGTTGATCGGCTGCACGGACAAGGACATGGCGCCCGCAAAAACGGCCGCCGAAAAGCCGTCGACCGCGGATATCAGCGCCGGCAAGACTATCGCCGACCGCGACTGCAAGGGGTGTCATGGCCTGAACGGCGGCGGCGCCGCGCCGGCCATTCCGCACCTGGCGGCGCAACGCGAGAGTTACCTGCTCGCTTCATTGAAAGCCTACAAGGACGGCAAACGTTCTCATGCGGCCCTGAGGGACATGGCGGCGCACATGAGCGAAGCGGACCTGCGCAATCTGGCCGCCTACTATGCCAGCCTGCCGCCAGTCGCAGCCACCCCGCCCAAGAACGGTCCGATCGTGTTTCCGTATGAGAGAGGCAAGGAACTCGCGGTCGCCTGCGCCAAGTGCCACAGCGAAGACGGAAACAGCAAAAGTCCCGGCATACCCAATCTGGCCGGCCAGCAGCCCCTGTATTTCGTTGCCGCCATTCAGGAGTATCTGCACGCGGAACGCAAGACCGCTCCGATGCATGCGAAGCTGCGCAGCCTGAACAAGATCGAACGCGAAAGCGTGGCGCTGTATTTCGCGTCGCAGACGCCGGCCGAGCGCGCCGCGCCGCCGGTGGGTGACGCCGCGGCCGGCCAGCCGCTGAGCGCCGTGTGCGGCGGTTGTCATGGCCCTCAGGGGGTGAGCACCGATGCGACCACGCCGAGTCTTGCGAGCCAGGATTTCAAGTATCTGGTGGACGCCATCAAGGCCTACCGCAAGACCCGCGCGCACAAGGGCATGCGGCATTCCATCGCCGATCTCAGCGATAGAGACATCGAGAATATTGCCGCGTTCTATACGGTGCAAAAATCCAGGCCCGCCGAAAAAGGACAGACTTTCATCCAGGACCTCGCGGAGAAATGCAATCGCTGTCACGGCGCCGAAGTGGATAATCCCGCCATGGCGGTACCAAAAATCCGCGGACAGGACAAGGATTATCTCGTGATGGCGCTAAGGGGATATCGCGACGACCGGCGTGAAAGCTCGACAATGCACAGGATGAGCCTGCCTTACAGCGACTCCATCATCGAAAGCATCGCGTCTTTGTACGCCAGTCAGCCGGCGAAATAAGCGCCCGTAAAAAACACCGGCTGTCGCAGGCCCATCAGCCCACAGGGGGAGTATCGCCGCCCTGCCGGCGCGTGACGACGATCGGCGTCGGCGAGAACCACAGCTGATACATGGACACCGCCCACATGTAGGCGAAGGACATCGCCATGACGCCACCGGAGATGATCACCACCCACGCGAACGGATGATAAAGCTTGGTGAAATACCAGGAGCTGATATCCAGCGTGAGGCTGACGAATGGAAGGACGACGACGGCGCACTTGAACCACACGGGCCGCACGTACGCATGGCTGAAAATAAGGCCCAAGGCGAAGAACACGAACGTGAGCCCGAACAGGTGAATGTGCGACACCCGCACGAGCGTGAAAATGCCGGTGCCGGTGTCCTGTTCGGTCACCTTCTTGATATTATCGTAGCCGACCAGATTCGGCAGGTGCGGGTTGCTGCCGTCGTGACACGTTGCGCAACGCTTGTCTATGACCGGTCTGATCGCCTGCTCGTACTTGGCGCGATCCGCGCCTTCCCGCGCCCAGGTAATGATGGGAGTGATCTCGTCAGCCGCCAGCATGGTCCTCATCCCTCCGCGCAGGGCCGATTCCAGGCGTGAACCCTTGCCGCTGCCGCTGTAGGCGATGACGATATCATCGTACGAGACGGTCAGCGGATTGCCGTCTTTTGCCGAGTAGGTGTAATACAGGTAAATCCCGGCAAACGAATAGGCCAAACCCAGCACGAGGAGCGTCGCCGTATACAGGACGCGCAGGCTGTAGGGCAGCTCTGAATAATGAAGGTAAAGGCGGTGCAGGGGCACATCACTCACGTTAGGTTCCTTTAGTCTTGCTGATGGGTATTCCCGGGAGTGCCCTTACTTGGCAGGCACCGTCACGTAAACAACGGCACGCGCTTTCTGGCGCGCGTAGTGGGCCGCGAGGTTTTCGACATCGGCCTCGGTCAGAGCGTCGGACATGGCGGCCATCGCCGGGCTCCGGCGCTCGCCCTTGCGATAGGCATGCAACACCTTTTCCAGATAGTCAGCCCGCTGTGCCGCCAGCATGTGTGAACGCGGGTCGGTGCTGTTGCCGTTGATGCCGTGGCAGCGATCGCACCGCTCGGCCCATTCGGAAAGAGTCAGGGGCCTGCGTACTTTCGGTGGCTGCGGCTGCCGCGCCGCGTAATATGCCGCCATATCCCGGATGGCACGGTCATTCAGCGACGCCACCGGCGCTTTCATTGTCGCGTCGTTGCGCGAACCGTCCTTGTACGCCTTGATCGCGGCCACAAAGTACTGCGCATCCTGACCGGCAAGGCTCGGGGTCGTCGGATTCCCGCTGACCCCGGCGTCGCCGTGGCATCCGGCGCATGCGGCGGCAGCGACCTTGCCCGCCGCCTGGTCCCCCAGCGCCCGCGTTTGCGCCCGGGAGGGCTTTTGCAGCGCGTAGTAAAGCGCGATGTTGTTCAGATCCGCATCGCGAATGCCGGCAGCAAAGGATTTCATCATATCGTGCTTGCGCTGCCCGCCCTTGTATGCGTTCATGGCCGCGGCGAAGTATTTCGGATCCAGCCCGACGAGGCTCGGCATGCCCGGAGTCTTGCTCACGCCCGTCTCACCGTGGCATCCCGCGCAGTTCGCCGTCGCGGCCTTGCCCGCCTGAACCGGATCAGGCTTGGCGGCAGCCTTCGCGCCGTTTGCCGCACTGGGTTGTGCGGGGTCGAGGCTGGCATAGTAAGCAGCCACCTTGACCAGCGCATCATCGCTCAGGAACTTGATGGTTCCGTCCATGGATTTGTCGCTGCGCGCGCCGGATTGGTAGGCCCGCAGATCCAGGTACAGGGCTGCCGGACGCTGGCCGGCGAGATGGGGCACGCCTTTCATGGTGCTTACGCCGTTCGCGCCATGACAGCGGGCGCACGAACTGTCGGCAAGGCGCTTGCCTTCCGCGACATCCTGGGGAGTGGCGTTAAGAGCTCGAAGGTCGTCACCGGGACTGAGCTTGACCGTCGCGGGTTGAGCCGGCGCGGCGGGTGAAAAACCCACGCCCACTGCACCCGCAATGAGCATACGTGCCGCCAGGAGAAAAGTCCGCGCATGCCAATTCATGAAGCGTTACTCCGAACCGTTGTTACACCCACATATCGCGCATTTTACGCGTACTGCGCCGCCCCATCGCCACCAGGGAATTCACGCAAGTCACTTACACCGTCCCGCTGCGAAGTACAGGCGTCGCGTTATCCCCCCACGGCGGAAGCAGCCTGACCAACACTGCCAGTACAGCGAGCGGTGCGGCAACCACCGCGATGGAAGCGAGCAGGCCCTCCCTGCCCCAAACGTGCATCTGATAATGTACCAGCCCCTGGCCCGATTTCGCGATTTCCTGGCCGCCGATAACCACGTTCCAGCGCATCATCAGCACCGAAAGCAGCACTAACGCCGCGCTCGCGGTGACCCCCACGATCAGCGCACGACCGGTGGTGCCGCGCCAGATCAAATACGAGATTACTGCGATCGGCGTGACCGCGCCAATGCCGAACTGCACGATAAAGAAAGGCACGACCAGCGGGCCCATCACGTATTCCATGATCACCTCGATCCCTTCGCGTGCCTTGTACACGATGTTGGAAAACTC
>JACPTJ010000297.1 GCA_016192835.1 Betaproteobacteria bacterium | reverse complement strand
GGTTACCCGTGATTCACCGCTTTACGGCCGCGTCGGCCCCGCGGGCTTTCAACACAAGGACGACAAGACCGATCTGCCGTCGCCGCAGTTGCCGGCCGAGCGCTATGGCCTGCTGATGATATTCCGTGTTTTCGAACGCGCATCCTACGCGCTGATCATGGCCGCGGACCGACAGGTCAACGTGCTCGACATCGTGACGAATCCCTGAGCGCCGGCCCCCGCGCCAAGTCGTCACTTCGCGTGTGCCCGGCATCAGGCGGCGAACTGCGGCGATCTCCGAGTGCTACCTGCTGACCGTCACGAGTCCGAGCCTTGGCTGCGCCTGACCCTGATTCCCGAGCTGGGCAACGCGGCGTTGCGCAAGCTGCTGCGTGAGTTCGGCTCCCCCGAGCGCGTGCTCGCCGCCCGCCGCGTCGAGCTTCAGCGTCTGGTCGCCGCCGATATCGCCGCGCAGATCACAGCCGGCGGTAATGCCGATGGCACGCAGCAGGCATTGGAGTGGCTTGCCGACAGCGCGAATGCGATCGTCACACTTGCTGAGGCGGACTATCCGCAATTGTTGCTGCAAACCGCCGATCCCCCACCCTTGCTGTACGTTAAAGGCCGGCGTGAACTGTTGAACCGCCCGGCGCTCGCGGTCGTCGGCAGCCGCAACGCGACGTCTCAGGGTCTCGCCAACGCGGAAAACTTCGCGCGCGCGCTGAGTGACGCCGGCATAACGATCGTCAGCGGGCTTGCGCTCGGCATCGACGCCGCCGCGCATCGCGGCGGGCTGGCCGGCATGGCTAGCAGCCTCGCCGTGGTCGGCACCGGGCTCGATGTCGTCTACCCGGCGCGCAACCGCGCACTCGCCCGCCAGCTCGCCGCCGGCGGCGCGCTCGTTTCCGAATTCGCGCTCGGCACGCCGGCGCTCGGCGCCAATTTCCCGCGCCGCAATCGCGTGATCAGCGGTCTGAGCCGCGGCTGCCTGGTAGTGGAAGCCGCACTGCAGAGCGGCTCGCTGATCACCGCGCGGTTCGCCAACGAGCAGGGGCGTGAAGTGTTCGCGCTGCCGGGATCGATCCACTCGCCGCTCGCGAAAGGCTGCCACGCACTGATCAAGCAGGGCGCAAAGCTCGTCGAAAGCGCCGCCGACATTCTCGAGGAACTCCAGCTGGCTGCTACGCCGTCCGCCGTGCTCTCCGCCGTTGAGCTCGATCCCGGCATGGCGCGGTTGCTCGCACAACTCGGTTTTGAACCCACCGATCTTGACACCTTGTGCGCACGCTGCGGCATGGGCGCCGATGTCGTATCAGCGTTACTGCTCAAACTCGAGTTGCAGGGCCTGATCGCAAACCTGCCCGGCGGCCAATATCAGCGGGTGCGTTGAGCCGCGTTGCGTCGCCTGGGCGCGACATTTGACTGTTATCTTTCCGTTCCCGCTTGCGTTGGCGGTTCATTGTTCTTATCATCTTGCGCTTTGTTGAGCCGGCAACCCGGCGCGAACCCGATCACAAACCCCTGATGACAAAAAAGAAAACTCCCTCCGCGAAGCCTTCCACCGCGAGCGCCGCGCCCCCCCGGGGCAAGAAACTCATCATTGCCGAGAAGCCTTCCGTCGCGAACGACATCGCGCGCGCAGTGGGCGGCTTCACGCGTCATGGCGACTATTTTGAAAGCGCCGATTATGTGCTGTCATCCGCCGTCGGCCACTTGCTCGAACTGGTGGTCCCGGAACAATTCGAAGTCAAGCGTGGCAAATGGTCGTTTGCGCATCTGCCGGTGATCCCGCCACATTTCGACCTGCAACCGATCGAGCGCTCCGCGGAGCGCCTCAAGGTGCTCACCAAGCTGATCAGGCGCAAGGATGTAGCGGGGCTCGTCAACGCCTGCGACGCCGGGCGCGAAGGCGAACTCATATTCCGCTATATCGTGCGGCACACCAAGACCACCAAGCCGGTCGAGCGGCTATGGCTGCAGTCGATGACGCCGGCCGCGATTCGCGAAGGCTTCGCGCACTTGCGCAGCGACAAGGAAATGCTGCCGCTTGCGGACGCCGCGGTATGCCGCTCGGAGTCCGACTGGCTGGTCGGCATCAATGGCACGCGGGCGATGACCGCATTCAATTCGAAGTCCGGCGGATTCCATCTCACCACCGTCGGGCGCGTGCAGACCCCGACGCTCGCGATCCTGGTCGAGCGCGAAGAGAAGATCAAGAAGTTCGTGGCGCGCGATTATTTCGAGATCCGCGCCACCTTCGACTGCAAAGCCGGCACTTACGCCGGGCGCTGGTTCGATGAGAAATTCAGCAGGGACACGAAAACCGACGACAGCGACCTGCGGGCCGAACGCCTGTGGGACCGCGCGCGCGCCGACGCGATACGCGCCAAATGCGAAGGCAGGCGCGGGAGCGTCGAGGAAGAAAGCAAGCTCTCGACTCAGCTCTCCCCGCTGCTCTACGACCTCACCAGCCTGCAACGCGATGCCAATGGGCGCTTCGGGTTTTCCGCCAAGACCACGTTATCGATCGCGCAGGCGCTCTACGAAAAACATAAAGTGCTGACCTATCCGCGCACCGACTCGCGGGCGCTGCCGGAGGATTACCTGCCCACGGTGAGCGCCGCGATGCAGGCGCTCGACCGGCCCTACCAGCCGTTCGTCAGGCAGATCCTCGCCAGGAAATGGGTGCGGCCGAACAAGCGCATCTTCAACAACGCCAAGGTTTCAGATCACTTCGCGATCATACCGACCTCGCTTGCACCGAAGCACCTGAGCGAAATCGAAGCCAAACTCTACGACCTCGTCACCAAGCGTTTCCTCGCGGTGTTTTTCCCCGCAGCCGAATTCCAGATCACGACCCGCGTGACGCGCGTCGAAGGCGAGCCGTTCAGGAGCGAAGGCAAGATCATGGTGAACGCCGGCTGGCTCGAGATCTACGGCAAGGAAGCCGAGGCCGGCGACGCGCCGGCCCTGGCGCCCGTGGCACCCAAGGAAACGCCGCGCGCGGCCGAGGTCGCGGTCGCCGCATTGCAAACCAAGCCGCCGGCGCGCTACTCCGAGGCGACGCTGCTGTCCGCGATGGAAGGCGCCGGCAAGCTGGTGGAAGACGAGGAACTGCGCGACGCGATGGGCGCCAAAGGCCTCGGCACGCCGGCCACGCGCGCCGCGATCATCGAGGGTTTGATTTATGAAAAATATCTGCAACGCAACGGCCGCGAGTTGCAGCCGACCGCCAAAGCGTTCTCGCTGATCACCCTGTTGCGCGGGCTCAAAATCGACGAATTGTGCTCGCCCGAGCTGACTGGCGACTGGGAGTATCAGCTGGCGCAAATGGAGCACGGCAGGCTCAAGCGCGATCAGTTCATGCAGCAGATTGCCGCCATGACGCGCCACATCGTCGAGCGCGCGAAAGGGCACGAAAGCGATACCGTGCCGGGCGATTTCTCGACGCTTCAGACCCCGTGCCCCAAGTGCGGCGGCGTGATCAAGGAAAACTACAAGAAGTATCAGTGCCAGCAATGTGACTTCGCCCTGTGGAAAATCCTGGCGGGCCGCCAGCTCGAGCCGGGGGAGGTCGAGGAGCTGATCGCCAAGCGTATCATCGGGCCGCTGCAAGGCTTCCGCAGCCGCATGGGCAAACCGTTCAACGCGGTGCTGCGGCTGAGCCCCGAGTTCAAGACGGAATTCGATTTCGGTCAGAACGGCATCGAGGCCGAAGCCGCACCGGTCGATTTTTCCGCTCAGCAAACGCTCGGCGCCTGTCCCAAATGCGGCGCCCGGGTTTTCAGCCACGGTGTCGCCTACCTCTGCGAGAAGGCCGCGGGAAGCGAGCGCAGTTGCGATTTTCGCTCCGGCAAGATCATCCTGCAGCGCTCAATCGAGCCCGAGCAGATGCAGAAACTGCTGGCCACCGGCAAGACCGATCTCCTGCACCGTTTCATTTCCAAGAAAGGCCGTCCGTTCTCGGCCTATCTCGCGCGCGGTGCCGATGGCAAGGTGAGTTTCGAATTCGAGCCACGCGCGCCCAAAGCGGCGAAGCCAAAAGCACCGGCCAAACCGCGCAAAGCCCCCGCGAATTGATCAGACGTCGAGATTGCGCGCGCCGAGCGCGTTGGTCTCGATAAACGCGCGGCGCGGTTCGACCAGGTCGCCCATCAGCGTGGTGAAAATCTCGTCTGCCGATATCGCGTCTTCGATCTGGGTGCGCAGCAGGCGCCGCGTTTTCGGGTTCATCGTGGTCTCCCACAGCTGCTCCGGGTTCATCTCGCCCAGACCCTTGTAACGCTGTACCGCCAGCCCCCGTTTGACCTCGTCGAGCAGCCAGTTGAGCGCGTCCTTGACATCGCGGATCTGGTGGCGCTGCTCGCCGCGTTTGACGCAGGCGCCTTCGCCGATCAATCCCTGCAGCACCTGAGCGGTCTTCTTGATCTGCTCGTAATCCCCGCTATGGATGAAATCGACATCCAGCGAGGTCAGGTGCAAATTTCCGTGCTGCGTGCGCTTGATGACGAGCAGGTGCTGTTCGTTCTTCTCGTCGTATTTCGGCTCGACCGCAATGTCTTCCGCGCTGAGCGCCGCGTTCAGGCGGCGGGCGCTTTGCGCCGCGTTTTTTTCGTTCTCCAGATCGACCTCGGGGTTCACCAGCAGCGCTTGCAGCACGGCCGGATCGATCAGCCGGCTCATGCGGTCGATCACGGCCTCCGCCAGGAAATACTGCTTGGCGACCTGCGCGAGCGTTTCCTTGTTGAGCGGCTTGGCGCTGGCGGCTGGATAAAGTTCTGCGTCTTCCAGCGCCAGTTTGAGCAGATATTCCTTGAGCGCGTCATGATGATGATGCGGTGATAGCGCAGCTTGTCGGCGTTGTATTCGTCCTTGCCGATGCCGCAACCCAGGACGTTGATCAGCGTGGTGATTTCCTGCGAGGACAGCAGTTTGTCGAAGCGCGCCTTCTCGACGTTGAGGATTTTGCCCTTGAGCGGCAGGATCGCCTGGTTCTTGCGGTCGCGGCCCTGCTTGGCCGAACCACCGGCGGAGTCACCTTCGACGATATAAAGTTCGCTTTGCGCCGGGTCTTTCTCCTGGCAGTCGGCGAGTTTGCCCGGCAGCCCGAGGGAGTCGAGTATGCCCTTGCGGCGGGTCATGTCGCGCGCTTTGCGTGCCGCATCGCGCGCCCGCGCGGCCTCGATGATTTTGGTCGTGATCATCCTGGCGTCGTTCGGGTTTTCGAGCAGAAACTCGTTCAGTTTCGCGGCCACCACTTCCTGCACCACCGGCTGCACTTCGCTCGACACCAGTTTGTCTTTGGTCTGCGACGAGAACTTGGGCTCCGGCACCTTGACTGACAATACGCACGTCACGCCTTCGCGCATGTCGTCGCCCGAGGTTTCCACCCGGGCTTTCTTGGCCAGTTCGTTTTGCTCGATGTAATTGTTGAGGGTGCGCGTCATCGCCGCGCGCAGCCCGGTCAGGTGAGTGCCGCCGTCGCGTTGGGGAATGTTATTGGTGAAACATTGCACCGACTCCGCATAAGTGTCGTTCCACTGCATCGCGACTTCGACGATCAGGCCCTCTTTTTCGCCGACGGCATAGAAAATCTTCGGGTGCAGTACCGTCTTGCTGCGATTCATGTACTCGACAAAACCTTTAACCCCGCCGCTGAAGGCGAAGTTTTCCTGTTTGCCGGACCGCTGGTCGACGAGGGTGATTTTTACCCCGCTGTTGAGGAACGACAGTTCCCGCAGCCGCTTGGCGAGGATTTCGTAGTGGTACTCGATATTGCTGAACGTGTTTTTGCTGGCGAGGAAATGAACCTCGGTGCCGCGTTTTTCGGTCTTGCCCACCTCTTTGAGGGGTGCTACGGCGACCCCGTCGCGGAACTCGATGGTGTGGATTTTCCCGTCGCGCCGGACGGTAAGGCGCAGCCACTCGGACAAGGCGTTTACCACCGACACGCCGACCCCGTGCAGCCCGCCGGAAATCTT
>JACPTJ010000392.1 GCA_016192835.1 Betaproteobacteria bacterium | reverse complement strand
CTGCTTCGCCTCCGCTACCGCCTGCTCGTCCGCCGCGGCGCGTTGCTTTGCACTCTCCTCCGCCGCACGCTCCGCTTCCTGCCGGGTGCGCGCCTGCTCGATCGCCGCACGCTCCGCCTGCGCCCGCGCCTGCGCCAACGCCAGCGCTTCCTGCTCCTCATGCGCTCGCGCCAGCACCGCAGACTCCGCCTGCCGCTCCGCGTTAGCCCGCGCGGCAGCCAGCTCCGCGGCCTCACGTTCGGCTTCCGAGCGCGCGGCAGCTTGCGCCGCACCCTCACGCGCAGTCACTTCCAGCACTTGTGCTTCCTCGATCAGGCGGCGTTCAGCATGGCGACGGGATTCGGCAGCGCTTCGCGCCTCGGCCTCCGCTCGCTCGCGCTGCTGCGCCAACTCGAGCAGCCGCTGCTGTTCCGCGGCCTTCTCCTGCGCCACCCGTTCCGCCTCGCGCTCGGCCTGGGCTTTTGCCGCCGCTTCCTGCGCGGCACGCTCCTCCGCGGTACTGCGCTCAAGTGCCGTTGCCGCAGCCTCCCGCTCCGCTTCGAGTCGCGATTCGCTCACCCGTCGCGCTTTGGCTTCCGCCTTCTCGCGGCGCGCCGCTTGTACCGTCGCTTCCTTGTCAGCACTCGCGCGCTCCCGCGCCAGCGCCAGCGCTTCCTGCTCAGTTCGCTCTCGCGCAACAGCCGCTGCTTCCGCTTGCGCCTCCGCTTCGCTCCGCGCCTGCGCTTCCTCCAGCGCTCGAGCTTCCGCCGCGCTGCGCTCCTGCGCCAGCACCGCGGCTTCCTGCTCCTCGCGCGCTCGCGCCTGCGCTGCTGCCTCCGCTTGCGCTTCGGCTTGCTGCCGTGTCGTGATTTCCTTCAGCGCTTTCGCTTCGATCGCGGCTCGTTCTTTCGCAGCGGCCTCCGCCGTGCGCTCAGCCTTGTGCCGCGTGTTCGCCTGCGCGCTCGCCTCACGCTCTGCCTGCTGACGCGCCTGTGCCACGGCGATGGCTTGCGCTCCTGCGCAACCGCCTGCATCCGCCGCTCCGCTTCGGCGCGCCGCGCCGCCAATTCCGCAGCCTCCCGCTCCGCCTCAAGTCGCGATTCAGCCTGGCCTCGCGCTTTCGCCTCCGCCTTCTCACGGCGTGCCGCTTGCGATGCCGCTTCCTTCTCGGCAACCGCGCGTTCCCGCGCCAGCGCCAGGGCTTCCTGCTCCGTTCGCTCTCGCGCAATAGCCGCAGCCTCGGCTTGCGCTTCGGCTTTTTGCCGCGCCTTTGCTTCCTCAAGTGCGCGTGCTTCCGCCGCGCTGCGCTCCTGCGCCGCAATCTGCGCGGCCCGCTCCGCTTCCCGCCGCGCATTCACTTGCGCAGTTGCACTCAATTCGGCATCAGCACGTTCCTGCGCGCGCGCCAGGGCCTCTTGCTCCGCACGTTCCCGCGCTTGCGCTGTGGCTTCCGCTTGCGCGTCGGCTTGGCTCCGCGCCGTCGCTTCCTCGAGCGCGCGCGCTTCCGCCGCGCTGCGCTCCTGCGCTGCCGCCTGCGCCCGCCGCTGCGCTGCAGCCCTCGCGACAGCCAACTCCGCCGCGTCGCGCTCGGCTTGCGCGCGTGCCGCAGCGTGCACCGCAGCCTCGCGCGCAGCTGCTTCCTGCGCCTTGGCTTCCTCGATCAGACCGCGCTCAGAATCGGCGTTCCGTGGTTCGTTTTCAGATGCGGCCTCGGCAGCGGCTTCTGCACCGCCGCGCTCGTCACGCGCACGCTCGCGCCGGGCCTGTGAAGCACGCTTGATATCGTCTATCCACCTGCTCACAGCACTCTCCCGTCAGATAACTTCAGGCAAACCCAGACAACGATGCCGGCTTTACAGTGCGAACCCCAAACATTCCCAGGTCATACATTAGCGCAGGCATCGGTATTACCGCTATGCGCAAGTGTATTCAACCTAGAAAAAGCCAATTAACCGCCAAGACGCCAAGATCGCAAAGCAAAACAATGGCCTGAAACGTTGGAGTGAAATACCAAAACGGTGAGAGTCAGGTCGCATCCAGTTTGTTGAATCTCTTGGCGTTCTTGGCGTCTTGGCGGTTTAAATGCCGTTTTTAGATTCAATAGACGGGTAACGATGGTGCGGATTGCGACGCTCGTGCTTCAGATCGGCAAACGCCTCGTCGGTAGTCATGCGGGTGCGCCAGGTGCGCACGATCTCGCGTTCAACGCGCCGGCACGCGCTCGCTGCCGCGGTTTGCCGCGGATGCATTGACGCTCCGGCCGAAGCGTTCGAGTTGGTCGTCGACGCGCAGCGGCACTCCCTGCGCTTCATTAACCGGCCGGGCCATTGGGATGGGAACCGGTGGCGCCATCTGAACGGGGGCCGGTTGGGCCACCGGCTCAGCTGCGCGCTGTTCCGGTTCCTGCGCCTCGAAACCATACCATGCTGCGACGCCAATCGCGGCCGCGAGGACTACTGCGGCGCCGGCGACCATGCTACGCCACGATGACCGGCGGTTGACGGCGGATTGCGCTCCTGCCGTTGCCGCAATCGTCCTCCTGGAATCAGGCTGCGCGTCAGTGTGTGGCTGCGCGGCATGTTGCGCGTCACCCTGCGCCTGCATAGGCACCTGCGCCGCGGTGACTGGCTGCTCGCGTGCGGCAATTCTTATCCGCGCCGCCTGCTCTGCGTCTCGCCGCTCATTGGCCTGCACACTCGCCTTCGTCTCAGCCGCCGCTCGCTCCTGCGCGAGCGCCAAGGCCTCCTGCTCCGAGTGCGCTCGCGCCTGCGCCGCAGCTTGAGCTTGCGCGTCGACTCGTTGCCGCGCCACGGCTTCCGCCAGCGCCCGCGCTTCTGCAGCGCTGCGCTCCTGTGCCGCTGCCTGCGCGCCCCGCTCAGCTTCGGCACGCGCTGCGGCAAACTTTGCCGCCTCGCGCTCGGCTTGTTCGCGCAATGCAACCTGCGCGGCGGTTTCGGAATCCGCCGCCGCGCGTTCGCCCGCCGCAGCCACCGCCAGTGCATCCGCCGCCGCTCTCCGGTGTGCGCTCTCCTCCGCGACACGCTCCGCCTCGCGCCGGGCACTCGCTTGCGCGCTCGCGCTCAGCTCAGCCTGGGCTCGCTCCTGCGCGAGCGCCAAGGCCTCCTGCTCCGCGCGCGCACGCGCCTGCGCCGCGGCTTCGGCTTGCGCTTCGGCGTGTTGCCGCGCCGTCGCTTCCTCGAGTGCGCGCGCTTCCGCCGCGCTGCGCTCTTGCACCGCGGCCTCTGCCCGCCGTTCTGTTTCGGCCCGCTCTGCGGCCACCGCTGCCGTCTCGCGCTCGGCTTGCTCCCGCACGACAGCCTGCGCCGCGGCCTCCTGCGCGGCCGCCTCACGCGCCTGGGCTTCCTCGATCAGACGGCGCTCGGCATCGCGCCTGATTTCAGCCAGCCGTTGCGCTTCGGCCTCCGCCTTTTCCCGGTTTGCAGCCTGCGCCATCGCTTCGCGTTCCGTTGCCGCTCGCTCCCGCGCCGCCGCCGCCGCCTGTATTTCAGCTTGCTGCCTTGCCAACGCTTCCCCGAGCGCGCGCGCCTCTGCGGCGCTGCGTGCTTGTGCCGCAGCCTCCGCCCGCCGCTCCGCTTCGGCGCGTTCTGCCGCCACCGCCGCCGCTTCACGCTCGGCTTGCCCCCGCGCGCCGGCCTGCGCTGCGGCGTCCCGCGCGGCGGTTTCCTGGGCCTGCAATTCCTCGACGAGGCGGCGCTCGGCATCACGCCGGGTTTCGGCCGAGCGTCGCGCTCCCGCCTCCGCCTTTTCCCGGTTCGCAGCCTGCGCCGCCGCTTCGCGCACTGCCGCCGCGCGCTCCCGCGCCGCCGCCGCAGCCTGTTCATCCGCCGCGGCGCGCTGGTTCGCGCTCTCCTCCGCGGCGCGCTCCGCCTCGCGGCGCGCATTTGCTTGCGCACTCGCGCCAAGTTCCGCCTGGGCACGCTCCTGCGCCCGCGTCAGAGCTTCCTGCTCAGCGCGAGCGCGCGCCAGCGCCATCGCTTCGGCTTGCGCGTCGGCCTGCTGCCGCGCCGTGGTTTCCTCGATCGCCCGTTCTTCCGCCGCGCTACGCTCCTGCTCCGCAGCCTCCGCCCGCCGCTCCGCTTCGGCCCGCTCGACGGCGACCGTTGCGGCCGTACGCTCGGCTTCCGAGCGCGCGGCAGCCTGCGCCGCGGCCTCACGCACCGCGGCCTCATGCGCCTGCGCCTCCTCGATCAGGCGGCGATCAGCGTCGCGCCGGGTTTCGGCCGAGCGTCGCGCTTTAGCCTCCGCCTTTTCCCGGCGTTCAGCCTGCGCCGCCGCCTCGCGTTCCGCCGCTGCGCGCTCCCTCACCGCAGCCGCAGCCTGTGCCTCCGCTGTGGCGCGTTGATTCGCGCTCTTCTCCGCGGCACGCTCCGCATCGCGGCGGGCAGTGGCCTGCGCTTTCGCTGCAAGCTCGGCCTGGACCCGCTCATGCGCGAGCGCCAACGCTTCCTGCTCCAGGCGCGCTCGAGCGAGCGCCGCAGCTTCGGCTTGGCTCTCCTCGAACGCGCGCGCGTCGGCGATGAGGCGGCGCTCGGCAGCAGTGGCGGTTCCACCGGTCCCCTGCGGCCCGACCTGGCGTCGGGCAAAAGAGACACGCTTGATCTCGTCGAACAACTTGCTCAAATCACTCCCCCGTCAAATGGCGCGAGGCAAACCCGTCCACCGATTCCGGATTCGCCCCATTTCCAAGGCATACTTTAGCGCAAAATCCGGCATCGCCGCTACGCGGCATAAACAGTAGGGGACAGACCACTAAGCTACTAAGCTTGCTTAGTGGTCTGTCCCCTACGCGCCTACGCGAACAGTCGCGTTCCTTCCAGCGCTACGCGTACCGCGCCGCTGACCGCGAGCGCCATGCTTACCGAGAGTGCCACCGAGAACAACGCCTCTTTGCGGCCGATCGACTTGAGCATGACTGCGAAAGTTGAAATGCACGGGATGTAGAAGGTCAGAAACAGCAGCAGCGTCATGATCTGCACCCAGTCCAGCAGAGCGCCGATCTCGAAGGTTCCAAGCGCCTGATAAATCATCAGCAGCGACAGTTCCTTGCGCAGGATGCCGAACAGGATGGGCACACCCAGTACTGCCGGCAGCCCCAGCCACCACGATGTAACCGGCGTCAACACGGTATTGATAATCGCATCGGCGCCGACGTGGTTGAGCAGCGCCAGCACCACGCTGCCGCCGACCAGGAGCGGGGTGACGATGGTAAGAATGTCGCTGGTGCGCGCCCACGTTTCGGACCACAACGCCCGCCATCGCGGCAGCGCGTAGGACGGAATTTCCTGCACCACTCCGGGGCCGAGATCACGATGGTACTGCGCCAGTACGCGGCCCATGACCGCGATCACGACGATGGTCAGCGCGAAAATGACGAATACGCCGGTGCCGCCCAGATATTTGCCGGCCAGGGCAAGGATGATGGCGGAACGCGCCGAGCAAGGGACGAAGGTGATCAGCACCGAGGCGATGATGCGCTCATGACCGCTGGTGACCTTCGCCGCGGCCGAGATGGCCGGAACATTGCAGCCAAGCCCGGTCAGGAACGGCACGGCGACCACACCGTGCAGTCCGATCTTATGAAAACCGCGGTCGACGACGAAGGCGATGCGCTGCATTACACCGGCCTCTTCCAGCGCCACGAGCAACAGCACCAGCGGAATCATGTAGGGCACGACGATGCCGATCAATCCGATCAGGCCATCCACGACCGCGCGGCCGATGACCCCGCCGGTCGACTGCGGCTGCCAGTCGGCAGCAAGCGCGATCAAGCGTGCCGCCGTCATCGAGTCGAGCCACACGCTGACTTCGAACACCACGAAAAGCACCGCGGCAAATACCGCGAGGCTGCCGACGAGACCCCACTGCGGATGCAGGAACAGCTCGTCGAGCCAGTAACGCCAGCCGCGGCCTTCGTGCGGAGCGCCCATCCGCGTGGCGGCCTCGAACAAAGTGGCGGCACGGTGATGGCGGTCCGCATGCAGTTCCTCTGCGAGCGGCCGCGGGAGTTTTTGTTCGGCCTCGCTGCGCAATTGCTCCAGTTCCGGCAACAGCGCCGGGAAGTGCTGGCGCAATTCATCCCGGAAATAACGGTCACCCGCCGCGAACCGCATGAGGAGCAGTGGGTGCGGCACGTGAAACGCCGCGTTGATCTCCGGACGGTTCAGGGCGTGACTCAAGCGCTGCAGACTGTCGCGGATGTGCTTGCTGGCCGGTTGCGGCAGCGGACGGGCGGCCTCGCGCACCGCAAGCACTGCGGTGGTGAAGAGCTCCGCAATGCCGTGACCTTTCAGCGCCACGGTCGGCACCACCGCCACGCCCAACAACCTGCTCAGGGACCTGACGTTGATGTGCAAACCCCTCTCCCAGGCCGCATCCATCATGTTCAGCGCGATCACCATGGGCCGGCCCAGATCGCTCAGTTCCGGCGTGAGCTCCAGGTGGCTTTCGAGGCTGGTGGCATCGACCACCTGAATGATCAGGTCCGGCGGCGCAAAAGGCGCGGGAGGGCCATCCGGCTCGTGCACCGATACGGGCGGGCGCTCGTCGCCCCACAGCAGATATTTCAGCGCGGCCAGATCGTCCTGCGCCAGGTGATGCAGCGAGTGGATGCTCGGCAGGTCGATGACGCTCGCCTCGTCCAAACCGATCTGCACGATGCACTCGCCGTAGACGCGGTGCGTGCCGGCCAGCTCGCCGGTATGCGGCGACGTGCTCGAAACAGCTTTGAAGAGCGTGCTCTTGCCGGCGTTCGGCATGCCCACCAGCGCGATGCGCAAACGCCGCTCGCCACGGAACAACGGCGTGTGCAGCGGCACAGTGGATTCGATCATCGGCATCTTCTTAGGGGACAGACCACTAAGCTTCCTTAGTGGTCTGTCCCCTAAGACTATTCCCCCATCAAGGGGGAAGGAGTTCTACCGAAATCCTTCAGCGCGCTTGAGCAGATCCTCGAGCCCCGGCTCGTTCGGGTTGCGCGGCTTGCCGGGGTGGATGATCGCCACCTGGCAGCTCTCCGCCGCTTCGACGAGCTGGCGGTAAGTGCCGGCATCCACATTCACGATGTGCGCCTGCTTGTTCTCGTCGTAGGCAAACATCTTGTCGTTGATCTGCGTGCACTCGTTGCACGTCGTGCACCGCGCGGTCTCGATGTAAGCGTCATCGGACGAGGGCGCCGCCTCCGGTTCCGCTGGCGCGGCGGCTGCAGCAGGCGCAGCCGCCGTCGCAGCGGCCTTGCTTTCAGGTGCCGGCGCAGGCTGCGGCGCGGAAGCCGCGGCAGATTTCTGCTCCTGTTCCTCCCAGGTTTTGCGCGCGCGCGCGAGCAGCCGCTCCGCGTGCGAGTTGTGTATGCCGCCCAGTTCCTGCAGGCTGTGCCACGCGTCGCGGCAGCGCAGCGCCGCGCGGATCAGCTTGTCGTCGACGATGACTTTCTGCAGCAGGTTTTCGCGGTCGACCATCAGGATGCAGGGGACTTTTTCCGGCACGCCCTGCGCTTCATGACTCAGACGCTCCCCGACTGGGATCAGGCTGCCGTTCCATTTCACCCGCGGCACCCGCGCAAGGTGTTTGGCAAAGCGGCTGTCGCAGGCGACGAAATCGACCAGCGTGAAGGCGACGTCGCTCTCGACGCGCTGGTGATTTTCATCCTCGTACGCGAAGCGCTGGACCGGCCAGTCGGAATCGACCTGCGAATTCGCCTCGAGCGAGAAACGCGCCGCCCAGTTCGCACCCGCGGCCGGATCGTAAGTAAAGGCCGGGAACGCGCGCGCCTCCATCGCCGCCGCCGCGTTCAGGTACGGCGGAAGGTCGCCGGTTTTGCCGCCCGCTCCCGAGTACACACTGAACAGTGCCGGCCCCGCGCAGGCGAGTCCCTTGAGGATGCGCTCGCGGAACTGGTAGAGGTGCGAGCCGCTCGCCTGCAGCACGTAAACGTCGTTCAGGCCGATCGCCATGTTGGCAAGCTGCTTGCTGCGCAGACCCAACGCGACGTGCGCGTCTCCGCCGACCCCCGAATCTTCGAGGATGTCATCGGTCTGCACCAGCACCTTCATCGGCAGCCCTGCGGAAAGAATTTCCATCAGCGTTTCGTTTTCGGCGCCCTGCAATCGTGCCGCGCCAACGCACACCAGGTAATCCGGGAAGCGGGCCATCTCCTGCGCGTCGAGGCCGTCCGCGCCGAACTCCGCGAACAGCGCATCGTGCCGGGCTTCGTTGTATTGCCCCTCGATCTCGAGTTCGGCGATCGCAATCGCCCTGGCCAGTTCGATCGCCTTGGGAAGTCGCTCGCGATACGCGGCAAGAGCGCTGGCGCAGTTGTCGAAGAGAAACGAGTACGGCTGCACGCCTCCCGCTGCCGTGCCCGTTGCGCGCGGCGCGCTAATAACGCCGGCGCCGGCCCGCGGGCAGCGCGGTATCGGCCGAGGACTTGCCGAGCATGCGCGACATCACCACGAAGTCGAACACCTCCGCATGTGCCGTTCCGACCGCGGCCTTCAGACTGTCCGGGCTGCGTCCGGCCTTGGAGTGGGCGAAGTCGACCCGCAGAATGTCCGAGAGTTTCTGGATCAGCTTGCCGATGTTCTCGCGTGCCCGGCGCGACTTCGCTTCCTGCACCGCCGCCCAGGCGTGACTGAGCAGCCGCGTGGGCGTCGTCTTGCCGCAGTCGACCACGTCGCCCTCGACCTTGAGCGCGGCGCGCGCGCGCTTCAAACTGTCCCTGAGCAGGTCATCGCCTTGCGCCGCAAGCTGGTTCGCCGCCTTGTTCCACAGCGCCACGAGCGAGCCACTCGCGCCGGCCGCAACCGCGGCGCGGATTTTTTGCTCGAGCCGCAGCGCGTGCCGGGTCAGGCGGTCGCCGTCGTCGCCCTGGGCGATCTCATGCACCACGCCATCGACGATACCCGAGAGCGATTGCGCGCACGTGCGGTCGGCGGCAGTATCGCTCACCAGCACGAGGGGAAAGTCGTAGCGCAGCTGTGTGAGGTCGCGGTATCCGGCGAGCAACGCCGGCCGCAGGTCGAACTGATCGACCGCTTCGAGCCCCGTACCGGGCCTTCTGCCGGTCAGATGAAATGCAACGTGTTCCTGAAGTCCCGCTTCCATATCAGTGTCCGATTCCTGTGCCGGCGCTTCACGCCGCCGGTTGCAATTGCGCGTCCGCGTCCTGCGGCCACACTGTGAACTTGTCGAGTTCCGAATTGAGCCCCTGCTGGATCAACTCGGTCGTGCGCAACTGCCCCGCGTGGCGAGTCTCCTCGTAGCAGGGGACTTCCGGGTTGTGATAGAGGATACCCACGGGGATCGGGTCGGTGCTCGACGCGATTTCGCGCGCGCGGTTGAGGTCCGACGGATCGTGCGTCTGCTGGTTCTTGTAGACCTTGCCGAGCGTCGGACTGAGGGGAAGCCCGCGCTCGTGATTGACGAGCAGGATGCGGTTCGGATCGTGCATCCACGGCTCGAACATGGTGGGCAGCCATTCCGGGCAGCGCTGGATGATGCGCACGAACGAGAAACCCTTGTGATGAAACGCCGCCGCGATGATCGAGTAGAGCGCCTCCGGGATCCAGTCCACCGCCTGCGCGACGAAGGAGACGTTTTGCACGCCGAGGGTCACGGTGAGCGGATTGAGCGCCTCGAGATACGAGCCGCGCGGCGTGGTGTTGCTTTTGGTGCCGATCGGGGAGGTCGGCGAGGCCTGCATCTTGGTCAACCCGTAGATCTGGTTATCGTGCAGCAGCACCGTCATGTTCATGTTGTAGCGGATCGCGTGGATCCAGTGCGCGGCGCCGATGCTGCAGCAGTCGCCGTCGCCGGTGTTGACGAACACGTTCAAATCCGGGCGCGCCATCTTGATGCCTTCGGCGACCGGCAGCGCGCGCCCGTGGATGCCGTGGAAACCGTAGGTTTTCATGTAATGCGGGAAACGGCTCGAGCAGCCGATTCCGGACACGAACATGGTTTTCTCGGGACGCAGGCCTTCATCGCGGCACAGCCGCTGCACGGCGGTGAGGATCGCGTTGTCGCCGCAGCCCGTGCACCAGCGCGGCACGCCGCTTTGGTAATCCTCGAGCTCGTGGTGCTCCTCGTACATCCGGAGCAGGCATTCGGTGGCGGCCATGTTCATGATTTTTTCGCCTTTTCTGACTTTTGCTTCAACTTGTCACGGATCACGCGGCAGATGGTGGAGGGCTTGATGGGCTGGCCCCGCACTTCGCTCCAGCAGTCGACGTCGACCAGGTAGCGCGAGCGCAGCAGCATCGCCAGCGCCGAATAACGGCGGTTGTTTTCGTCGATGATTTCGTCCTCCGGACTATCGCACCAGTTGCTCTCGATGGTCATCACCCGCTTGAAGCGCTGCATCGCATCCTTGATCCCGGGCGGCAGCGGCTGCAGGAACCGCAGATGCATGGACGAAACCTTGGCGCCTTCCGCGCGCACGATCTCGACCGCTTCCTCGATCGCGCCCTTGTTACTGCCCCAGCCGATCAGCAGCAGGTCGCCCGACTTGTCGCCGAAGAGCGGTGGCGCCTTGAGCGTCTTTTGCAGCGCCGCGAGCTTCAGGCTGCGGGCGCGCAGACTTTCCTCGTTGATTTCCGGATCGTAGGCGACGTGGCTCTGGCGGTCATGCGCGAGTCCGGTCAGCGTGTGCATGCCGTTGGGCTGGCCCGGGATGAAGCGGCGGGCAAGCCCGGTCGTCGCGTCCCAGTCGTAGGGCATGGCTCCCGCGGGAATCGCGCTTTGGTCCACCGGTGGCGCCACCCATGTCTCGCTGAACTGCGGCCGCGGAAATGGCTGCTGTGAGGACCCCAGATTGGCGTCGGTCAGCACCACCACCACCATATTGAAGGTTTCGGCGATCTTGCGCGCGGTGATGATCGAATAGAAGCAATCTTCAATCGTGCTTGCCGCCATCACGACCTTCGGCGCATCGCCGTGGCTGCCGAAGATCGCAGCCAGGGCGTCACCCTGTTCCGCTTTCGTCGGCTGGCCGGTGCTCGGGCCGCCGCGCTGGACATTCACGACGACCAGCGGGATCTCGCCCATGACCGCGAGCCCGATCGCCTCCTGCTTGAGCGAATAGCCCGGCCCCGAAGTGATCGTTACGGCGCATTTTCCGGCGTACGACGCGCCGATCGCAAACGAGCACGCTGCGATTTCATCCTCCGCCTGGTGGACGACGCCACCTACTTTCTCAAAGATTTCGGCGAGGTAGTGCGAAGCCGAGGTTGCCGGCGTGATCGGATACATCGCGCAGATTTCCATGCCAGACGCGAGCACGCCGAGCGCCAACGCCGTGTTGCCGTTGACCACGATCTGCGGCTCCTTCGAGCGCACGCCCGGAATGCTGTATTTAAAGTCGAGGTTGGCTTCCGCCCACTTATGGCCCGCCTCCAGCAGCACCACGTTCGACTTGACGACGTCCGCGTGCTTCTTGCCGAACGTCAGCGCGATCTGTTCGCGCGCGAGCTGCAAATCCAGGCTGTAGATGCTGCACAGCATGCCCAGCGCGAACATGTTCTTGCCGCGCTTCGCGTCGCTGACCAGCGTCAGGCACTCGCGCTCCATCGGGATCTCGTGGACCCGGTAGCCCGCCTTCACGAGCTCGGCGTGGGTCTCGATGTAAGAGGCCGAGATTGTTGCATCCGGATGCTCCCGCCACATGCTCTCCAGCAGAATGATGCAATCGCGCTTGAGTTCGCCGGCGCGCACGCGGCCGAGCAACACCTGCTCGTTGAACGCGACCACCAGGTTGGTTTCGTCGCCGCCGTTGCTGATGGGTCCCGCTCCGATGCGGATGCGGTTGCCGCTCGCGCCGGCCACGCTGCGCGCCGGCGGCCGGATTTCGGCGGGGATGATCTCGACGGTCCAGATGCCGTTACCCGTCTTCGCGGCGATCGAGCCGAGCGTCTGGCCGCAGCGCTGCGCGCCTTCGCCGGAATCGCTGATCACCTCAACGATGTGTTCCTTGAGTATCGTGGCCGCTTTGGTGGAGGCAGGCGCACTTGCCTGCAGGCGTGCCGGCTTCACCGGCTCTTTGAGGGAAAGGTCGTTCATGGTTTTGCGGTAGCCGCGACGCGCACGCGCGCGAAGTTGCGCTCTCTCAGGTCGATTCCAAACAGTTTGTTGGTGCTGTCCCTGCCTTCGGCCGCGTAGGGGAAGTCGATATCGCGGATGCCGAGGTAGGCCTTCATGTTACGTGCGGCCTTGCGGCCCGCGCCCATCGCCTCGATCACGGTGGCGGCGCCGGTGACGATGTCGCCGCCGGCGAACACGCCGGCCACGGAAGTGGCGAGATTGTCGTCAGCCTCGATGTAGCCGCGCTTGTTGAGCTTCAGCTTCGAAGTCTGGCCCATGATCGGGTTCGCGTTGGTGCCGATTGCGAATATCACGAGGTCGCATTCGAAATCATGCTCGCTTCCCGCCACGGGAACGGGGCGCCGCCGGCCCGAATCGTCAGGCTCGCCGAGCTCCATGCGGATGCAGCGCATGCCACGCACGCCGCCTTTGCCGTCGTCGAGCACCGCCACCGGGTTGGTGAGCCAGTGGAACTCGACGCCCTCTTCCTCGGCGTGATGGACTTCCTCGGCGCGGGCGGGACATTCCGTGCGCGAACGGCGGTAAATACAATAGACTTTCTCGGCGCCGAGCCTGAGACAAACGCGCATCGCATCCATCGCCGTGTTGCCCGCGCCGATCACCGCCACCCGGTGTCCGAGCGGCAGCGGCGTATCGTAGTTCGGGAACTCCTTCGCGCGCATGAGGTTGCAGCGCGTCAGCAATTCGCTGGCCGACAACACGCCGTTCAGCGAATCGCCCGGAATGCCCAGCATCGACGGGTAGCCGGCGCCGGTGCCGACGAATACCGCATCGTAGCCCATCTCGTCGAGCATCTGTTCGATGGTGAACAGGCGTCCGACCAGCGTATTGCATTCGAATTTGACGCCCAGCTTGCGCAGGTTGTTGACCTCGGCGTCGATCACTTCGTTGGGCAAGCGGAAATCCGGGATCCCGTAGCGCAGCACGCCGCCCGGTTGATGAAACGCTTCAAAAACCGTGACGTCGCACCCGGCTTTCGCCATGTCGGCCGCGCACGCCATGCCGGCCGGCCCGGAGCCGACGATACCGATCCTGAATTCGTTGGGTTCGATGTAAGGGATGGTGACCCAGCCCTCCGCGATCGCCTTGTCGCCGACCCAGCGCTCGAGGCGTCCGATCGCCACCGGTTCCAGCGTGTCGCCCACGATGCACACTCCCTCGCACTGCGTCTCCTGCGGACACACCCTGCCGCAGATCGCCGGCAGCAGGTTGGTGTCGGTGAGAACATCGAACGCGCCGCGATAATCCTTCTCGGTGAGCTTCTGGATGAAGCCGGGGATATCGATGCCGACCGGACAGCCGGCTACGCACGGCTGTTCCGGACACAGCAGGCAGCGTTCGGCCTCGTTCAGCGCATCTTCGACGCGAAACCCGCACGCGACTTCCGCGAAATTGTTGACCCGCTCGCGCGGTTCCTGCTCGCGCATCGGGGTCCGCTGCTGCGGAATGGTGCGTATGGTTTTTTTCTTTGCCATCTTGTTTCCCTAGCCTCCTCGCGCATCGTCAAACGGATCGGGCAGTCCCAGTGGATCGCCGCCCGCGGCCAGCACTTCAGGCGCCACCTCGGCCATCATGAACGCGGGCGCGACATGGACCTGTTCGCGCATGCGGCAGCTCGCCGACCAGCGTTCGAGCGCGGTTTTTTCTTCCTTGGCAAAACGCTTCAGGCGCATCATCAGGTCGTCGAAATCGACTTTGTGGCCGTCGAAATCGGGCCCATCGACGCACGCGAACTTCACCTGGTCGCCGAGCTTCACGCGGCAGCCGCCGCACATGCCGGTGCCGTCCACCATGAGCGGATTGAGGCTGACGATAGTTTTGATGTTGTGGGGCCGCGTCGCTTCGGCGCACCCTTTCATCATGACCGGCGGGCCGATTGCGACGAACTCATCGATATCGGAGTGTTTCTGGATCGCCAGCTTGATGCCCTCGGTGATCATGCCCTTGATCCCCGCTGACCCGTCGTCCGTGCAGATGATGAATTCGTCGCAGAACGATTTGAACTTCTCTTCCCAGAAAATCAGCTTCCTGGTGCGGAATCCGACGATGCCGATCACGTAGGCGCCGGCCTCCTTGAACGCGCGCGCGTGCGGAAAAATCGGCGCGACTCCCAAGCCGCCACCGACGCAGGCCACCTTCTTGACCTTGTCGAAATGGCTGGGGATGCCCATGGGGCCGGTAATCGCGTAAAGCGCGGTGCCGACCTTGCAGGCCTGCTGCATCTCCCGCGTCGTTTTCCCGACCGCCTGTATCACCAGCGTGATCGTGCCTTTTTTGCGGTCGAAATCCGCAATGGTCAGCGGGATGCGCTCGCCGTGTTCGTGCAGCATGACGATGACGAACTGGCCCGCCCGCGCCGCTTTGGCCATCAGGGGGTGGTAGCACTCCAGCAGATAGGTAACGTCCGAAAAATCCTCTCGCGTAACAATCTCGAACCTGGACATCTGACTTGCGTTCACATCGTTCCCCCATAATCTGTCGGGCGGCATCCGGCGGCCCGTCGTCTATTGCGGTCCCGGCGCCCTTTCTGGGCAACAAAAATCAGTTCACTAGCCTGAATGTAGTGTTTTCGTCCGGCCCAATTATTGATTTAGCGCAAAGATTCGTCGGTTTCGAGGGGTTTATGATGGCCCACGACGCAGCATCGCGCTCGCTAAAGCCGCGTTTTCGCTATTGAATTTCTGGAATATCGCCGAAGACGCGCGCCTTCGCGAGAAAAACATCAAAGTGCGCTGCTCGATCAACCGCGCGCGCGAGCGCACGATGACACCGGGCGACGACACCTGTGCCACGTGCCACGAGACGAACGGATGAACTTGCATTGGAAAGTCCGGTCTGATTTAATACCACGTAGTACCAGAACCAGAGGGAAACAGTATGCTGACCAGCGTCAAACTACCCGCTGAGTTGCGAGCGGAACTCGAGACCGCGGCGAGGCGCCTGGGCCTCACCAAGAGCGCCTTCATCCGCCGCGCTCTGTCGGCGGAAATCGCACATGCCAAGGCCGAGGTTGGCCCAACGCCGTACGAACTCGGGAGGGACCTGTTCGGCAAGGCGCGTAGCGGCCGTCCGAACCTTTCGGCGACCCGCGCGCGCAACCTGATCGCGAACGCCACGCGTGCAGCGCGTTCTCATCGATAGCGGCCCACTGGCCGCCCTCTTCGACGCCGATGACCGCTGGCACGTCCGGACGATGGCTTTTCTGCGCGCGTACCGCGGCGAGTTGCTGTGCTCGGCGGCGAACGTAACCGAGGCAGTGTGGATCGCTTCCAACGCGTCCCACGCCGTGGCGACAAATCTCATCGCGTGGCTTGGCCGCGGCGCGGTCAGAATCTTCAACATCGAGCAGCGCGACCTGGCGCGGATTGGGACGCTGTTCGCGAAGTACCGGGACCAGAATCCGGATTTTGCCGATCTGGCGCTGCTTGCGCTGGCCGAGCGGGAACACGTCTACGAGGCAATAACGATCGACGAGCGGGATTTTGCCTTGTATCGGCTCCGGAACGGTCGCCGCCTCGTCAACCTCTTGACGCAGACGCAGCAAAGCTAGAGGCAGGCCTTTACCTTTTTACCCCTTTAGATTAGCCCATCGTGCTCCGCGCGCCGGATCGCTTCCAGCCGGGTGTGTGAGTTGAGCTTGCGCAGGATGTGCCGGACATGATTGTTGACGGTGGTGCGGCTTATGCGAAACTGCTCAGCTACAGCCGTTGTCGTTGCGCCCTTCGCCAGCAGCTTCAGAACATCGCACTCGCGAGGTGAGAGGATATTTTCGCGAGTGGGAGGGGGTTTCAATACAATCGGGGTGGTCGCCGGCTCACCAGGCAACCCCGTGCCGGCCACTACGA
Organism: Betaproteobacteria bacterium; assembly: GCA_016192835.1. Classification (GTDB taxonomy): domain Bacteria; phylum Pseudomonadota; class Gammaproteobacteria; order Burkholderiales; family SG8-41; genus PALSA-1004. The sequence goes on along the minus strand of JACPTJ010000392.1, from coordinate 3,204 downwards.
ATTCGCGCACGAGCAAATCGCGCACGAGCAAATCGAGCCGCTTGCGAAAATCGATCGGGCGAACGACGTGTATCGCGTACCGGGTTGTAGAGTTTTCCCCATCGGCGATCAACACTGTCACATTGCACCACTGAATTCCATTCGCCGCCTGAACCTGCAGATCGAAGCTGCCGCCGGGATGGTGCTTTCCGACGGCCTGGTGAATGATGCAGTCGGCCGAACACACCGGTCCGCATTCATCCGTTCCTTGAACGACTTCATTGCACCGTCTGCCGATCGCGTCGCGAGCGGATAACGCGAACATTGCTTCCGCGGCACTGTTCCAGGCCGCAATGCAAGCCGAGCCGTCGACCGCAAACGAAGGGTCCGAGGTGTTCGCGAGCAACTCTGCAATCTCACGAAGGCGCATGCGCGGCCTGATCATTCAATGATCTGTTGTGATTATTGTTCAGGGACGCTGAAAAGGCAATTATCAACCGTTCGTCGGAATTGTGACAAAAGTCACATGATCCCTGATTCCATTAGGGATATGGTTTTCACCGCGTGTGCAGAAAGTCACACCGCAACACGACCGGAAGCGAAATTCCGGCGCCCAATAATAAAACGAACTGCCCCGATTGCTCTCCGTTAGCGGGAGGGGAATTATGGTTTACAGGCCGAAGAATGTTCACCGCGGCCTTGGCAATCATGCCATCACCGGTGGCCCCGGTTGCGATACTGCGCGCTCCACCAGCCGGTTTCTTAATTACCGCATTAGCTTCCACAAGAAAAATGTGATCGTCGCGAACCTGCGTCCGGGCGCGCGCGACGACGTCGACTGAGTTGACGCAACGGGCGGGCGCTCCGTGACGCTCGCGATTCGGGAGGCTTTATGAGCATCGACAACAACCACTCTTCCAGCCACAGCGGCCACGACTGGGACGATGATCGCCATGACGTTCGGGGTCGTACGATCAGGGGAACGAATGGCAACGACATTCTGACCGGTACGGCGGGCAACGACACGATCCACAGCCGGGCGGCAACGGCGTTCTCTACGACAACGCGGCAACGGGACCGATGTCCCAACCGGTGGACCCGACGGCGAGGCGCGCAATGTGCCAGCCGAGCACTTGATTCGAGTGTACCGACTTTCCTCGGTCGTGTACAGGCCCAAGCGCTCAATAAGCCTTTGCTGATTGGTCATCCTTGAGGGGAGGACAACATGTTTCAAAACCTCAACCGATATCGCCCATCCGCAAGCTTCCAGGCTCGCGTTTGGCTGCGATCAGGAGACCGTTACATTCGCGAAGCAGTTTAGATTCTGATCCAGTTTGGTTAGTTAATCATTAACTTGCCTGAAGGAGAGAGCCATGGCTGCCATCACCAAAGGAATTACCGTTTCGTTCGCCAACACGCCACAAGCCCGGGACGACCTGCTCACTAATACCGGCCTCACCGAAGATTCACTCGGTGGCATCAAATATCTGGACGTGATGGCCAATGATCTCGGCGGCGCCGCCAAGTGGCTCTACTCGCTCGACGACGGCATCAGTGCGGGCGGTAGCAGTCCTACCGATTTGTTGAGTCAAGACGCGGTCGGCAGCGCTAACTACAGCCGATGGGGCGCGCAAATCTGGATCACTGCGGACGGAAAAGTCGCATACGACGCAAACACTTTGGATTCGGATTTCAAGGCCAGCCTCCAGACGCTTGCAGCGGGTGCGTTCGCAACGGACTCCTTTACCTACGCGATCCGGCTGGCCAACGGAGCGCTCAGTTGGGCCACCGCAACAGTGCAAATCGCCGGCACCAACGACGGGCCTGTGATTACCTCCGGCGCGCAGAGCGGCGCGGTGCAGGAAGACGTCACTCTTGCCGTGAGCGGCCAGGTAAGCGCCACCGATGTGGATAACGGCGATCACCTGCACTACGCGGTGCTGAACGGCGCAGGCAGCTACGGCTCCTTGAGCGTCGATGCTGACACCGGGGCCTGGACCTACACGCTGGACAATGGAACCAATGGTGTGGCAGGCGCGGTGCAGTCGCTCGCTCAAGACGAAACCCATGACGAGAATTTCACGGTGCGCGTCACCGATGACCAAGGTGCGATGGCCGACCAGGTCGTGACCGTCACCGTCACTGGCACGAATGATGCGCCCGTCATTACGGGTGGAGCAACAACCGGGTCCGTAACTGAAAACACCGTCAGCCAAGCGACAGGGCAACTGACGGCACTCGATGTGGATCACGGCGCGAATGCGTTCTGGTCCGTCGTCGGTGGCATTCCAAGCGGAAATGCTGACTATCACTTCCGGATGGACCAGATCACGATCACCAAGAACGGATCCGTGATATTCCAGGACGGCTTCGCGGATGGCAATCCCCCGCCCAGTCCGGCGCCTGGCTATTCGACGACATACGGCCGCAGCGGCGGATTCGGGGAAGCGAACGGTAAGCTGCTGCTGGATAGCAATAACGCGGTTTCCTTCTCAGGCGCCGGAACGACCGATCCCTATATCGGCAACGAAGCTCTCGTAAGGACCAACATCAACCCGAATATCACGAGCGGACTCCAGAGCAATTCCAACTTCACGGTCGAGGGCATATTCGACCTGATCCTGCCCGACAGCCCACGGGAAGAGTACGGCATTCGCCTCTCGGATAGGCAGGTCGGCGGATTGGGCACTCCGCCCGATCAACTCGGCGATGACATCATCGAGCTCGGCGTTCGCGAGAATCGTAACGGATCGCTCATCGTTGCTCTGCGCGAGATTGATATCGTAGCAGACCAGGTCACGACTATTCAGTCCATCGCTCTCAGTCCGCCGCCGGACGCGGATCAGATCCGGCTGCGGCTGGAGCACTCAACGAGCAATGTCGGCGCGCTCGTGCCTTCGTTCGATTATCTTGCCGATGGCGTAGTCGTCGGGACTCATCCCATCTTCACCCAGGTTGGCCGCATCTTCGGCACTGAGACGCCGGGCTACGCGGGCGATGACGAAAACTGGACGCGTGCTGTAATCCATGCCGCAGCCCCCGCAGTGAACGATTCCCTCTTGGGCGGAACTTACGGCACTCTGAACGTCGATCAGGCGGGCAACTGGGTCTACAACCTCGACAACGGCCGTACCGCCACGCAGAACCTGGCCGAGGGACAGACCGCGACGGACCCGTTCACGGTCAAGGTCGCTGACCAGTTCGGCGCCTTCGACACGCGAGAGG
>JACPTJ010000296.1 GCA_016192835.1 Betaproteobacteria bacterium | reverse complement strand
GTTGGTGCATGGCATCCGACCGCATTGAAATCGAAGCGAGACATCCGATCTGGCACTACCTCGCTGGGCAAGTCCGAGTTATTCCACCTTGCCGCCGGCCTTCTTCACTAATTTGGCCCATCGCAGCGTCTCCTTGCGGATGAACGCTGCGAACTCCGCCGGCGTGTTTCCCACGAGCTCGAAATCGATCACGGCAAGCTTTTCCTTTACGTCGGGAAGCTGCACGATGCGCGCGAATTCGCCGTGAACAATACCGCGAGAGGCTCGCCGTACCCGCCAATCGGAAGGGCGCCTTCACGGCGGAAATCATGGAGTCCTCGCAGCACATCGGCAAAATCGTGCTCACAGTCTGAGCTCGGGGTGCTAGAATTTGTCCAGACTGGATAGATGGTGAGGCAATATGAGCGCCCCTTGGCCGTTGCAGAAGGCAAAGAACGAATTCAGCCGGGTCGTTGATCGCGCCCTGAGCGAAGGTCCACAAACCGTGACGCGCCGTGGCAAGCCGGTGGTCGTCGTTTCCGCAATCCGGGGCGCACGCGGCCGGACACGCAACCCCGCGGCGTCAAAGGCGCTTATTGCGTTGTTGCGCAGCTGCCCCGCGGATCTTAGCCGTATCGTCATCCGCGATCGTTCGGCGGCTCGCACCGCCGATTTTGGATGAGCTATCTGCTCGACACCTGCGTCGTATCGGAACTATCGCGGCCCCGACCTGACTTCGAGCCCTTCGGTGTCTCGCTACTGAACCCATGGACGGCGACGTAATCCTGGTAGATAAATGGGGCCAGGTTCACTTTTTCCGCAAGTGAAATGTGAACCCGGCCCCATTTTGCTGAACCCGGCCCCATTTTGCACGCGTCACTCGTTTAGCCCCCGTAGCATGAGACAACGCCCGCGGTGGTGAGCTTCTCGATGTCGCGGGCGCAGTAGCCCAGTTCGCCCAGGATTTCGCGAGTGTGCTCGCCCACGTGCGGGCTGTGCGTCAGACGATCACCTGTCGCGGGCGGGCGCTGGCCGCAGATGGAACTCATCGGCACACGGCCAAGCGTGTCGTTCTCGACCCAGCGCACCGCATCGACCGCCTGCACCTGCGGGTCGGCGAAGAGATCCTTGTAGGTATTCACCTTGGCTTTCAGGATGTCGATGCTGGAAAAAAGTTCTATCCATTCGTCGGAGGTCTTCGTCTCCAGGATGGGCCGCAGCTCGGCCATCAACTCGGCACGGTGCTTGACGCGCGAGCGCGCATCGGCAAAGCGCGGATCGTCGAGCCACTCATCCTTGCCAAGCAGCTTGGCGAGCCGCTGGAAGTGCGCGTCGCGCCGCGCATTGACGCTCATGTAACCGTCCTTGGTCTTGAACATGCCGACCGGCATACCGATCGGTTCGGTGGCGGCGCCCTGCAGATGCTGTTCCATCATCGCTCCCTCCTGTAGCGCGAGCGAGGATTCCAGCAGGCTGGTTTCGATGTAGCCGCCGCGGCCCTTCGTCGCCTTCTTGTAGAGCGCGGCCGCGACCGCTTGGGATGCATAAAGTCCCGTCGCGAAATCGATCGCCAGCATCTCGATGCGCTGCGGTATGCCAGTCGGGCCGCGATTGATCGACATCATCCCGGTATAGGCCTGCATGACCGAGTCCGTCGCCGGATCATCGCAACGCGGGCCTCTCGGGCCGAAGCCCGTGATGGCGAGATAGATGACCTCCGGATTGGACTTCCTCACGTTCTCGTAATCGAGCGCGAACTTGTCGATCTTCCCAACCCGGAAGTTCTGGATCAAGACGTCACAGCCTCTGGCGAGCTGCTGAACGATCGCGACACCCTCGGTGGTCTTGAGATCCACGGCGAGCGAACGCTTGGCGCGATTGACGATGACCGAATGCGCCGTGTGATCGCCCGTCCATTTTCCAAGCTGCCGGCTCCAGCATCCTGATCCGGGCGGCTCGACCTTGATCACATCGGCGCCGTTACGCGCCAAATGCATCGCGCAATAGGGTCCCGCCACGCCCTGCGACAGATCGAGAACCTTCACGCCTGCAAAGGGCAGATCGTTTTCTTGCTCCATCCCTGTATTCCTTAATCGACCTTGCCGCCGGCGTCCTTCACCAATTTGGCCCATCGCAGCGTCTCCTTGCGGATGAATGCCGCGAACTCCGCCGGCGTGTTTCCCACGGGCTCGAAATCGACCACGGCGAGCCGTTCCTTGACGTCGGGAAGCTGCACGATGCGCGCGAATTCGCCGTGAAGCTTCGCAACGATCGACTTCGGGGTTCCCACCGGAGCAAGCACGCCGGTCCAGCCGTACACTTCGTAGCTGGGCACTCCGATGATTTCAGCGACGGTGGGCAGATCGGGAAACGACGCCGAGCGTTTCCGGCCGGTCATGGCGAGCGCGCGAAGCCGCCCGGCTTTTACGTGCGACAAGGTCGCGGATGCGGAGTAGAAGCCCACGTCGATTTCACCCCCGATGGTGCTGGTAATGGCTGCGGCCGTGCTCTTGAAAGGCACATGCTCAAGGTTGATGCCCGTCAGGCTTTTGAACAGTTCGGCACAAAGATAAGCGCCGCCGCCCACCCCGTTGGACGCATAGTTGATTTGCCCCGGCTTCGCCTTGGCAAGCGCGACGAGATCCGCCACCGATTTCACCGGCAGCGACGGACGCACGTCAAGCAGGAACGGATACTCCATCAGCAGTGATATGGGCGAAAAGTCCTTGACGATGTCGTAGGGCAGATTCTTGCGCAGACTGGGATTTACGCTATGGCTGATCGTCGCCGTCATCAGCGTATAGCCGTCAGGGGACGCCTTTGCGGCAAGCTCCGCGCCGATGATCCCGCTCGCCCCCGCGCGGTTATCCACGACGACCTGCTGGTCGAACGCTTCCGCGAGTTTGGTACTGACGATTCGTGCCCCGATATCGGTGCCGGCGCCCGCACCGAACGGCACGATCAGGCGAATCGGGCGATTGGGATACGTTTGTTGCGGCTGGGCCGAAGCAGTCGCAATGAACGCCGACGTGGCGAGAGCGATGCCCATGAAACGCCACCGATGCCGGCGAACCGCGATAAACGGCCTCCCGGGCCGCACTGCCTTTATGAGTGTGCGAAGCGTTGTAGCTGTCATAACCGGTTCCCCCAGTCTAGCGCGATAAATGTCACGCGGCGGCACGCTAATCCGCCTTGATGCCGGACTCTTTCAGTACTTTGGCCCACGTCGCCAGTTCCTTCTTCATGTACGTGGCGAACTCCTCCGGCGTGCTTCCCCTCGGCTCGAAATCGAGCGAGGCAAGACGTTCCTTCACTTCCGGAAGTTGCAACATGCGCGTGCACTCAC
>JACPTJ010000295.1 GCA_016192835.1 Betaproteobacteria bacterium | reverse complement strand
GCGGTTCTTGCCTTTGACCATCAGCCGATGGAAGCCGGTGGTGTCGACTCCCGAGACCGGATCGCGCGCCGCGATCTGGCCCGCGGTGATGTAGGGCGCGGCATCGACCGAGAAGTGCAGCGGGATCGGCAGCCGGGTCAGATCCACCTGATCGCCCTCGAACACCACCTCCTGCCAGGGCGCATCCTTCACGACCTCGCAGGCAATGTACTTCTGACAACGCTCGCGAAAGGCGGTCGGCAGGTTGGCCGGCTCCACGCCGAGGCAGGCGGCAAGCAGTTTGCGGTTACCGGCGATATTCGTGACCACCGGCATGGTGTGGCCCTCGACGTTTTCGTAAACGACCACGGGACTCCGGCCGGCGCGCTCGAGCTCGAAGACGAGCGAAGTGATGTCGAGATGGGTGCGGACAGGGGCGCGGATGCGCAGCAGTTCCTCAGGGAAGTCGCGCTCGACCATGCCGAGGAAACCCCGCAGGCTTTGCCTTACGATTTCGTCGGCATTGTTCCTCATTGCCAATCCATTCGCATATTTTTCCTATGTTCGGGCTCCTGGCGCAGGGGCACGAGGAATTCGCAGAAGTTGTCGTTCATTGTCTTTTCCGAAGTTATTGCTCTTCTTCTCCGAAGGGCAGTTCTGTTCCGAGTCCCTTCTGGATAGCCCGGTTGAAGACCCAATGCCCTATGCCGGCATCGAGGATACCCATACCCGGTGATTCATAGAGGATGATTTCTTCCTCGTTTTGACGTCCGGGTTTCTTCCCGGCGACTACATCGCAAAACTCAGCGGCAACATCCTGAGGCTTGAATTTTTTGCCAGCCAGGAGGGAATCGAAGGGCTTGCGGGGCGGGGTGTCGCCAAGCACCTGGTCGCTGCCGGAGAGGAAAACCCGCGACCGCAGTACCGTATCTTCATCACATTCCCCCGGCGCGAGCGACATGTACAGCACGCCGGGCTCAAGCCAGCTTCCTTCGAAAACGATAGTATTCCCACTGGTGGCAGTAATCATGATGTCCGCGTTTTTCACCGCTTCGCGTCCATTGGCGGCTGGCAGGACCTCGATTTCGAGAGCCTTTTGCATGATATCGCAGAAGCCGCGGACATTCTTGGGGTCGCGGCTGTAGACCTTGATCTTGCGGATGGGACGTACGGCACATACCGCCCGGGCCATGCCGCGCGCATACCGGCCCGTGCCGATGATACCGAGAGTAGCGGATTCCATTTTCGCGAGGTACTTTGCTGCAACGCCGTACGGTGAAGCGGTGCGTATGGCATGAAGATGATAGTCAGAAATAATGGCGACCATTTCCATGCTGGACCAGTCGAACAGGCAGATGACTTCCGACCGATTCGTGCCCCGGTAGCCCGAATAAACACGAACGGCAGCAGCCCCGATGCCAGGGACCATGCCGGGCAGAATTCGGACGTTATGCCAGAGGTGACCCGGATGCTGCGGGTGCGTCATGGTATACCGTTTGAGATGATACGTGCTCCCTTCGGACTGTTGCTTGAGCACTTGCTCGATGACTTGCACGGCCTCGAGAGAAGTTTCGCGACCTTCCAGAGCCTGCTTTACGTCCTTCTCGGTGAGGAAGAGCATTACGGATCTCGTGGCGGTGGGAAGGCAGACCCCGGCTGGGAGAGAGGCCAGACCCCCATTTCTCAGGGTTTCTCCGGCGGCCTGGCGGCGAATGCAGATCCACGTATGCACATACGGCCGCGGGGGTCCTGCCACAATTTCTCTTCGGCGTGCAACTGGCCGATCGCGCGCGCAATCGATTGGAAATCGTAATCGGCAAAGCGCTCGGCAATCTCGGAGTAATACCGGGGCGTTTTCTCGATCAGTGCGTAAATTTTCTGCGCGAGTTGCGCGACATGGCCGGCCGATGCGTTGACGGTGGCCGGTAACTTATCGGCTTTACCTGCAACATAATCCTTGATTTTGGCGTGGTCAGCGTAGGCGTAGGAGATGCGCTCGAAGCGCTCGCGCGGAATGCCTTCGCCGATGGTGGCATCTATTCCGACCTTGGCACCGGTAGGAACCATGCCGGTAGGCACTATCGGCAGGCTGGGGTCGAGCGGTTTGGCGCGCGCGCCCGGAATGACGAAGACATCGCGGTCGCCCTGCACGCGCGTGGCGATCGCCCATTCGACGTCCGTGCCATTGAACACGTCGATGTCGTCGTCGACCACCACCACGTGCTTCATGTCCATCACGGAGAGCGCCGCGAGCAGCGCGTTCTTGCCTTCGCCCGCCTGCTTCTTGACCGAGATCACCGCGTGCCACATCGCGCAACCGCCAAGCGTGACGTTGATGTCCTGCACCTGCACGCCGGCGTTCTTGAGGGCGGCGCGAATCGCTGTATACCGTGTCGGCGCTCCCAGCCAGGTGTTCTCCCAGGGCATGTGCAGTGCGTAATAGATTGCGTCCCGGCGCATCGTGATCGCCTTGATCCTGACCAGCGGGTTCCAGTGCAACCCGCCCATGAGGCGGGTGAATTCACCGAAGCGTCCTTCCGGCCACGCCCAGCCGGTCGGCAGGATCTCGGCCTCGAGCACGATTTCGGCGCCTGCGAGGCACGGGACGTCAATGGTCTCGCAGGGCGCGAGTTCGACCGGCGCGCCGCGGATGCCGCCGGCGACGCCCATCTCGTCGACGCCGAGCGGCGCGCGGAAACCCGCGCCCATGATCTCGAATGGGTGAGTGCCGATCGAGATCGAGATCGGGCACGGGCGGCCGGCCTCGAGCGCGCGCTGCGCGAAGAGCCGCATGTTGTTGGGCGTCACGATGTCGATGCCGGTCAGGTTCTTTTCCTTGACCAGAAAACGGTAGATGCCCGAGTTGAACCCGTATTCCGGATCGCGCGCGATCACGACACCCGCCGTGATCATCGGGCCGCCGTCGTAAATCGAGGACATCGGAATCGGCAGCTTGAAGAGATCGACGTCGTCGCCGAGCCTGATCACCTGCTTGTGGGGCGCGCTATCGACGCGGCGCGGCGCGACCGGATGATCGATGCCCTGGCGCAGCCTGGTTTCGATATCCGGGAACTTGCTGCAGCCCATCGATAGTGTCGCGCGCCGCTGGGTGCGGAAGATGCCGGAGACCACTGGAATCTTGTACCCGATGACGTTGTGAAAGTAGAGTGCCTGTTCGGACTGATCGACCAATGTTGCGACATGACGTATGTCAACCGCCTGTTTGATGTCGGTGAGTTCGTGCTCCTGGCGCAAGCGCTCGAGGAATTCCCGAAAGTTCTCGTTCATTGTCATCTCTTCTTGCGAGGTTTTCGGCGTAATGCAGGCATCCAGCCAGACGCGGGCCGACGCACCGGCAGCCGAGTGTACTAGTCCAACCGGATGTTGGCCATCTTGACCACTTTCGCCCATTTCTCGATTTCGGACTTGATGAGAGCCGAAAACTCCCGCGGTGAGCTGGCGACGGCATCCGTGTCGAGACTTGTGAACTGTTGGGCGATTTTGGGATTGGCGATGGCGCGAACGATCTCTTTATGCAGGCGATCGAGAATGGCCAGTGGCGTGCCAGCAGGCGCGAGCACGCCGTACCACTGATTGACGTGATAACCCGGGAGCGTTTCGCTGATCGTGGGCAGATCCGGAGCCCTGCGCGTGGCCCCGGTGGTTGCCAACGCGCGCAATCTCCGGGCTGCGACATGGGGCATGACCGCTCCTCCGCCCCCGTACGACATGACCGTCTCGCCGGTAAGCACACTGAGCAGCGCGGGGCCGGTACCCTTGTAGGCAACGTGAATCACGTTCACCCTCGCCATCTGATTCAACAGCTCGCCACAAAGGTGCGTGTTGCTGAGGATTCCGCTCGATCCGTAGGTGAGCTTTCCCGGATTCGCTGTCGCGAGAGCGATCAATTCCTTGACCGAACGCGCCGGCAACGACGGGTGCACCACCAGAGTGTAGTCCGTCTTACCCACGAGACTGATCGGTGCAAAGTCCTTGATCGCGTCATACGGGAGGTTGGGCGTGACGCTTGGAATGACGGCATTGGGGGCTCCGCTGCCGAGGAGCAAGGTGTATCCATCCGCAGGGGACCTGGCCACTATCTCCGTGCCAATACGCCCGGTCGCGCCTGCGCGGTTTTCGACGACGACCGGCTGGCCGAGCTGCTCCGTAAGCGCCTGGCCTATGACGCGACCCGTGGCGTCGACCCCGCCACCCGGGGGATAGGGCACGATCAGCCGGATTGATTTTGACGGATATCCCTGAGCCAGCGCATTCGATATACCAAGGATACAAAGAGCAATACAGGCTGGAACGATGATCCTGCTCATTTTTGCCTCCTTGCTTCCAAGCGCCGAGTGCAACAGTCAAGTCGAAATTTATTCGCGGATTGTCTTGTGCGTTGCGCACCAATTCGACATAGGCTCTCGATGAGCGAACGGAAACCCTGAGCTGGAACTTGTCATAACATTAGGATGACCGTATCATCGGTAATCCTAATTGTCAATTACTCCGTACCCAAGACTGGCCACAAAATCTCCCTATGTTAATTGAGGTTATTTCAGCCCGATTGGGTCGAGGCGGACGAGGATGTTGACGCATCTGACCGCGGTCCACTTTTCGCAGTTTCGCCCGGAAGCTCGCGTTCTTCCGTACCGAGCCATGAATTCAGAGGAAGCGGCCAAATGAGCGTCGCGCTCGAATACGGCATCCCGACCGATACGGCAGGGTTGCAACTGCGCCTGGGTATCGCGCGCGGTTTTTTTCGCGAGGAGGGGATCGAACTTTCACTCAGGATCATCTTCGGCGGTCCGGAGATCGCGCGCGCCTACGACGCGGGCATGCTGAAGATCGGCGAGCTGGGCACGCCGCCGGCAACCACCGCCATCGGCCGCGGCGCGCGCTTCAGGATCGTTGCCAGCAGCGTGCGGCGCAGGGCACTGCAGTACTTCGTCGGTGCTCCTGCGATTCGCGACTGGAGCGACCTTCGCGGGAAAACCGTAGCAGCGCTATCGATCGGCAGTTGCAGCTACTGGTTCATGCGGCAGTTACTGCAACACCATGGGCTCGATCCCGACACCGACCTGAAGATCGTGGGCCTGGGCGAGCGCTATCCGCACGTTGTCGACCTATTCCATTCCGGTGAACTTGCCGGTGCAGTGCTCTCGGAGCCGAACGTCTCGATTGGCGAGGGCAGTGGCGCGTATCGCGTCATGCTGGCGCTCACCGATCCGGCGTTTTGTCCCGACATGCAGTGGAGCGTGGTGGTTGCCGGACCCGGCACGATCGCCAACGAGCCCGAGCTTATCCGGGCGGTACTGCGGGGCTGCCAGAAGAGCTACCACTACGCGGCAGACCATTCCGACGAGTGGATAGCCTTCGGCGCCGATTATTTCGGCATCGCGCGCGAAACCATGGCAAAGTCCATCGAGCACGAGATGAAGGGCTTGCATTTTGATGGCGAGATCGACATGCGCGGGCTGCAACAGGCGATCGACTTGCAGGTGCGGCTCGGTGCATTCAAACAACCGATGCTCGCCGAGGACATCGTCGATTTGCGTTTTCTGCCCATGCCGCTCGCAACGCATGTGCGCGCGGCCGTGGCGTAGCCGATAGGGTTGCCAATCGAGCGAGGAGGATAATGTCATGATCAAAGACAACTTTTCGAAACAACGCAGGCGCGCGCGGGCCAGTTGGCTGGGATGCGTGGCGGTGGTTTTCTGTTGCGGCGCCGCAGGCGGCGCGCTGGGGCAGGCTTATCCCGCGCGTCCCATCAGGTTGCTTTTGCCGTACGGTCCGGGCGGGAACTCGGACATCGCCGCGCGGGTGCTGGCGCAGAAATTGAGCGAATCGATGCGGCAGCAGGTCATCATCGACAACCGGCCCGGCGCGGGCGGCATCGTCGCAACCGAACTTGCGAGGAAAGCCGAACCGGACGGCTATACGCTGCTGTGGCTGAACGCGGGCCACGCGGTCAGCGTTTCGCTGTACAAGTCGCTGCCCTACGATCCGGTGCGGGACTTTGCGCCGGTCTCGGCCGTCGGCTTCGCGGCCCTCGCGCTGGTTGTCAATGCGGACTCGCCTCTTCGCTCCGTGACCGCGCTGGTGGCGTTCGCAAAAGCAAACCCGGGCAAGTTCAACATCGGCGTCACCTTTGTCGGCAGCACCAACCATGTCTCCGCGGAACTTTTCAAGTCGATGGCAGGACTCGAGACTCAGGTGGTTCCGTTCAAGACCACGCCCGCCCTTATCGCCGGGGTCGGTGGCAATGAGGCGCAGGCGATATTCGAGTTCATTGCGCCGGTGCTGCCGCATATCAAGAGCGGAGCCTTCAGGGCGCTCGGCGTCACCTCCGACCGCCGGTACGCGGGCCTGCCCGATGTTCCGACGCTGGCCGAGGCCGGGCTTGCGGGTTACGAAGCATCGGCATGGAACGGTGTGGCTGTGCCGGTGAAGACGCCCAGAGCCGTCATCGACCGCTTGAACAGGGAGATCAACGCGGCCATCGCCATGCCCGAATTTAAACAGCGGCTGCAAGAACTGGGTATTGACGCGCGCGGCAGCACTCCGGAAGACTTGCGCAAGCTGCTGGCCGCCGACATCGCGAAGTGGAAAACGGTGATCGAGAAAGCGAAGATCGAGCGGCGATGATGACATTTTCAATAGCAGGCCGGCGCGGGGCTGGCCACAACGCACGGCAGGCGCACTCGGAGACATCGCAATGACACAGCGCATATGGGACAGCTTTCTCACTGAAAGAGACCGGCGGGTATTCGCCGCATCCGGTTATGGATCGCTGCAGGGCTTCGGCCAGCGTCCGGCGCTGCTGGTAATCGACGTAAATTATTTCTTCTGCGGCGACCGTCCGGAACCTATCCTCGAGTCGATAAAGCGTTGGCGAAATTCCTGCGGCGAGGATGCCTGGCCCGCCATCAAGGTAATCAGGCGATTGATCGACACCGCGCGCGAAAAAGGCGTGCCGGTGATCTATACCACGGGGACTGCCAGGCCTGACCTGTGGAATAGAGGAAGCTGGCTTTGGACGAATAGCCGCGCAGGCGAGGATGCCGCGGTTCAGCGGACCCGGAATCTCGACGGCAACACTGTCATCCCGGATATCGCGCCAGCCGCGCGGGATATCGTCGTGAAGAAGGAGAAGCCGAGCGGCTTTTTTGGTACCCCTCTGCTGTCTTATCTCGTGCTCCTGGGCTGCGACAGTCTTATCGTTACCGGCACCACCACCAGCGGATGTGTGCGGGCGACGGTGCTCGATGCGTTTGCCAACAATTACCGCGTCACCGTTGTCGAGGACGGCTGCTTCGACCGGTCGCAGGCTTCGCATGCCATCAACCTGTGCGACATGAACGCGAAAATGGCCGATGTTCGGCCCAGCGGCGACGTGCTCGGCTTCCTGGAGCAGTATCCAGCGGGGCAATTCAAGCTTCCCTCGGGTGAGGGGATGACCAGGTAGAAGCTTGGCGCTCAGCGTATAAACAGGGCGCGGCAGAACGTCTTGATGCGCTCCCAGAGAACCGAGAAGATGAGCGAGCCTGCGTTCAGTTCAGAAACTGCAGCGCGATCCGTTCGAACGCCGCTGTCGCCCTGATTGAGGCGCGCCTGCAGGTTCCGGGCGAAGGATGCGGTCATGCGCTTGGCGACGTCCTGCACGATGCTCGACCGGCTGAATTGCGCGAGCGCGCCGGTGAGTGTGAATCCGACCTCGATGTCGACCCGCGTTGCCGTGCCGCCTTTGTCCTCGATGAGAACGTAGCGGATCTCGCCGCGGGTCACCGAACTGGAGCGCGTATCACGCGCACTGCCGCGGATGATTCCCGCATAGTTCGGCGGATCGCGGACGACGTCGGCGGCGCCTTCAAACTCCGCGACGATCGGCCCGACCTTGATCCGGATTCTGGGTTCGATGTGATCGTCCGTCGGCGTGCCGATGAGCGAGGTTCCCGGCAGACAGGTCGTGACCTCACCCAGGCGTCCGAAGAAGTCCCAGACCTTGGCGCGCGGATGATCGACGCTGAAGGATTGCCGCAGCGTCGTTTGCGGTTTTCCCATGCCGGCGGCAGCGCTTTGTTTCTCCGGGAAGGTTTGAACAACCCCGCGTTCGTCGCTCCGGCGGAGGCCGGAGTCCAGTGAAATTGATGCGTTACTGGATCCCGGCTTTCGCCGGGATGACGAGGTGAGAGGCGCCTCAGTCGCTGCCGAGGCAATTCGTACCGTGGCTGCATCCGCCACGGCAGTCGGCTTCGCATGGCCGGAACCGGCGGGTCCGAGCGCAGTCGTCGCATTGAGCGGTGACGACAAGCCCTTGGCCTTGCGCTCGGCGATGACGCTCTGGATCGCGCGTACGATACCGACATAACCGGTGCAGCGGCACAGGTTGCCGCTCATCGCCACCCGAATGTCATGCTCGCTGGCGTCCGGCATGCGCATCACGATGTCGCGGGCTGACGCCAGCATGCCCGGCGTGCAATAACCGCATTGCAGCCCATGCTCGCGCGAGAACGCCTCGCGCAACGCGCGCATGATCTCGTCGTCGTCGAACCCTTCGATGGTCGTGATGCTGGCGCCATCGCAGGCAATGGCGAACGTGATGCAGGAGCGCGCCGGCACGCCGTCGATGAAAAGCGTGCAGGCACCGCACACGCCGTGCTCGCAACCGAGGTGCGTGCCGGTGAGGTTGAGCGTGTCGCGCAGGAAGTCCGCGAGGTGCGTCCGCGGCTCGACGCTCGCCGAAACGATTTTCCCGTTGACCGTCACGTTGATCGTCTTCATGCGAGGCGGGCCCGGTCGATGGCGCGCTTCAGGGCGACGACGTGGATCTGGTTGTCGTAGGGATCGGTCATTCCCGCGGCACTGAGCACGCGTGCCGCGGCGCCCGCATCGAAAGCCGCGGGAAGTCCCGCGCGCAGCGTGCCGCCGAACAGCGATGCCGCATCGGAGAAGACGATCGGCGTTGATTCCGTCGCGCCGATCACGGCCCGGAAGGCGGAGCGTTCCGGGTCGTGGAGAACCGCGCCTATGGCCTGCGCCAACTCGCCGGTCTTGCGGCAAATCTTGTAGTAGCCCCAGCGCGCGCTGCGTGACAGCCGTGGAATGCGCACGGCTTCAAGAATTTCACCCGGATCGAGCGCGACCTCGAACACTCCGGTTACGAAGTCTTCAACGGCGAGACTGCGGCTCCCCGCCGGACCGCGGATCAACACGCTGGCGCCGATGGCCGCCAGACTCGCTACCCAGTCGGCGGATGGGTCGGCGTGCGAGAGACTGCCGCCGAGCGTGCCGCGATTGCGAACGGCGCGGTAGGCGATGCCGCGCGCGACGTCCGGCAATGCGCCGCCTGTTACGTCGGGAACGCGCCCGTCCTCGATGTCGGCGTGGGTGACGCAGGCGCCGACGATGATCGCATCGGCGTTTTCTTCCACGCGCTTGAGTTCGGGAATGCCGGTGATGTCCACGAGCACATCCGGTTGCACCAGACGCAAATTGATTGAGCATGGGGCCAAGCGACTGGCCGCCAGCCAGAATCTTGACGGCGATATCTTCGCGCCGGGTGAGAGCGATCACTGCGGCGAGATCGGCCGGACGCTCATACTCGAAACGCGGCGGCTTCACGTATGCGTTCCCGAGTTCAATTCGGTGTAGGGTGCGCTTGCGCACCGATTGCCGGATGGTGCGCAAGCGCACCCTACACTAATTGCAATTCCCCGTGGCTTGCCACGGGGATCAATATGGGTTTTGGTTTTGATCCGCTGCGCTTCATCCACCCTACGATATGCCGTTGAATCGACGATCATGGAATTTTGCCGGCCAGGGGCGCCTGGGGTGGGGGGAGGTGAATCGCAGCGGCGATGCGATGGCGCCGCCTTCGCCGATGCCCTTCACACCGAATTCCGTGTAGGGCGACAAGGTTTCCATATGGAGGATGCGCACGTTCGGAACCTCGGTGGGGCCGGGCAGCAGATAATCGGCGAAGGTCGAGGCCAGCGGCTGGCCCGACGCGTCGAACGGCATTTCCTCGTAGAGCGCCGTGCCGATGCCCTGGGCCGCGCCGCCGTAAATCTGGCCATCGACTACCATCGGGTTGACGAGCTTGCCGCCGTCCTCGACGATCACGTAATCGAGAATTTCGACGTTGCCGATTTCCGGATCGACGGCCACCAGCGCGGCGTGCGCGCCGTAGCTGAAGGTGCCGGAATCGCGCGCGGGCTTGTAACCGACTGTCGCTTCAAGGCCGCCCGGGTTCACGTGGGCTGGCAGGTCCTGCGGGCGCAGATACCAGATCCGCGCGACCTCCTGCAGCGTGACGCTGCCAGCGGGGCCGATGATCTGGCCGTTGCGCACGCTTACCTGATCGGCGTCGGTTTTCAGGAGCCACGCGCCAATTTCGGCGGCGCGTCGCGCGATTTCCTGGCAGGCGCGGGAGACTGCGCCACCAGCCATCACCATGCAGCGCGAACCCCAGGTTCCGGTGGAGTACGGCGTGATTGCGGTATCGCCGTGCACGACGTTGATCTTTGCGATGTCTATGCCGAGAATCTCGTGCGCGACCTGCGCAAGCGTCGTCTCGAGACTCTGGCCGTGCGAATGCACGCCGACGCGAAGCTCGAGACCACCGTCGGGCGTGATGCGCGCGCTCGCCTGCTCGTACCCCGGCACCATGGGAATGCCCCAGCCGGCATAGACCGACGTGCCGTGCGCCGCCTGCTCGCAATAAATCGCCATGCCGACGCCGATCAGCCGGCCGTCGGCTTCTCCGCGCGCCTGGCGTTCGCGTATAGCCGGCAGGTCGATCGCTGCGATGGCGCGCCGCAGGGCTTCTGGATAATCGCCGCTGTCGAAATGTTTCTTCGTGATGTTGTCGAATGGCATCTGTTCGGGCCGGACGAGGTTTTTCAGGCGCACCTCGTGCGGTTCGATTCCGGCTTCCCGTGCGATCGCGTCGAGCACGAGTTCGAGTGCGAAGCACACGCCCGTGCGCGCAACGCCGCGATAGGGAAGAATCGGGCACTTGTTGGTTGCCACCGAATAGGTCCTGCAGCGATAGGCGGGAAAGTCGTAAGGTCCCGGCAGGATGCTCGCGACCTGCGCCGCTTCGAGGCAGGCCGAAAACGGATAGGAAGAATAGGCGCCTGAATCGACGGTTGCCTCGCAATCGATTCCCAGCAGGCGGCCGTCGCGGCCGGCGTAGCCGGTGATGCGGTAATGGTGCTCGCGGCAATTCGCGCTGGC
>JACPTJ010000294.1 GCA_016192835.1 Betaproteobacteria bacterium | reverse complement strand
TCAATTTGCGCCGAATCCTCGACTTCCATAACGCCGAGCGGTGCGTGCTTGCCCTGCAGCGCACCGGCTCGGAGCCGCGCTACGTAATGTATACGTCTGCCCGCACCGACCAGCGCGCCAGTGGCGCGCAGGAGATGACGGAGGACTCGGGGGAGAAGCTGCTGCGCTTCAAGGACCGCGAGAGCATCCTGTACTCATCGCGCGCGTTTCACGGGTCTGCCGCGCGGGGCGCATGCGTTGCAGTCGATTGCAAAGGCGAGCGGGAATCCACGCTTGCATCTTCAGACTGTGAATTCGTCGCCGCATTGCTCGAAGCATCCTACTTCGTGGCGGTTCCATACCGGCAGAGCGACAGCACCCGGGGACGCCTCTTCCTCGCATCCAACCACAGCCGCTTCACACGCGGCGATGTTCAGTTCCTGCTGCAGTTCGCGGCGGCAGTCTCTAAGGTGGTCGAGAATCTGCAGCTCCTGGACGAGCTCGTCTCCAGCGCCGCCGAACACGAACGTGCGATGATTTCGCGCGATATTCACGATGCGGCGGTCCAGCCGTACATCGGCCTGCGGCTGGGTCTGGAGGCGCTTTATCGGGACGGCGGCGCGACGAGTCCCCTGTCGCCGAAGATTCTCGACCTGGTCGAGATGGCAAACGCAACCGTGCGCGACCTGCGCGGTTATACGCGCGGGTTACTCGAAGGAAGCGAGATCCCGGGCGGCTCTCTCGCGGCTGCGATCCTGATGCAGACCGAACGCCACAAACGGTTTTATGGCTTGGATATCACGGCCAACGTCGACGTAAAAAGCGGCGAGATGAGCGGGCGCTTCGCCTCGCAGATTTTTTACATCGTCGTAGAGGCGCTCAGTAATGTCGTGAAACACACTGCGTCCCGGCGCGCCTTTGTCGAGGTGAAATCGCGCGTCGGTTCAGTATGCGTCCGGGTAGGCAACGAGCAACCGATCGATTCGCACGTTGCGCCGGACTTCATTCCCAAGTCCATCAAGTCGCGTGTGGAAGCGCTGGGCGGCTCGCTCGAGGTCGAGCACGGCGCGCGAGGCTATACCGTCGTGCACGCAACCATTCCGGCGTAACGGGAAACACCGTGTCACGAGCGCAGCAGCCAGAAGCGCCTATACGCATCTTCATCATCGATGATCATCCGACGATTATCTGGGGACTGGAGCGCCTGATCGAGAGCGAGCAGCCTCGAATGGGCGTGGTTGGCAAAGCCACGGGATCCGCACCTGCCATGCTGCTCATCGAACAGGCGCACCCCGATGTTGTCCTTCTCGACCTCGACCTCGGCAAAGAGAACGGGCTCGATGCGATACCGGAGCTTCTGAAAAAATCGGCCGCGAAGATACTGGTTCTGACGGGCGTGCGCGATACGAGCGCTCACGAGGCTGCGATCCGGGCCGGCGCGCTGGGCGTCGTGGGCAAGGAGGCCGCTCCCGCGGAGCTGCTGCAGGCAATCGTGCGAGTGCACCGCGGCGAGTTGTCAGTCGACCGGCAGACCACCGAGCGGCTCCTTGCGAGAATAACACGCGACCAGTCGCCGCCCGGCCGCAGCGTTGAAGAGGAGAGAATAGCGAGTCTGACTGCGCGCGAGCGCGATATCGTGCTGGCCCTGATGCGCCAGCCGCAACTCCTCCTCAAGGACGTAGCCGGGTCGCTGGGCATTTCGGAAAGGACGCTCCGCAATCACCTGAGCTCCATCTACGAAAAGCTCGGCGTTTCGGGACGGCTCAAGCTCTACGTGTTCAGCAGTAAGCAAATGCTGGACAAACGCGAGCAGTAAATAATCCGCGCACCACGGCTTTGCTCGGCCGATTCGCTGAGGGGTACCGCTCGGACGCTAATTGGGAAGACGTCGGTAAACCGGGCGCGTTACCGCCGGTTATCGTGCGGCTCGTAAGCGCGGCAAGGCCCCAGTATCGTCGCGATGACGATCGCGTTCTGCACCTCCCGCCTGTTTCCCATCAACGCGCTCCGGGAAAAACGCCGCGAACGGCGCCCCGGAAGCGTGACGGTAGCACCCGGTGCCCCGGCTCGGCCGAACCGGATATCGGATGCGGCCGCTAGGGGCAAAATCGCCGGGACTGCCGGGGCACGCCCCCATATGTCCGGGAGAGAATCTTCCTGCGCGGCAGGCTTCTCCTGCGGAAGCGGCGCCTCCTGCGGCGCTTCATCGGGCTGCTGTTGCGGTCCGTACCGCTTCATCAGGTACTGGAACAGCAGTATCGCGCCGAAGATCAGGACATAGATCAGTTCTTCGGGGATATTTTTCATGGTCATTCTCCTTATTTTCTCGTGCTGGCCGCGGGATCATCCCCGGTGCCGGCAATCTCCTCGCGCATCACCGTATCGGCCTGCAAGTTCTTCATGCGGTAATAGTCCATGATGCCCATGTTGCCTTGGCGGAAGGCCTCCGCCATGGCTCTTGGCACTTCGGCCTCGGCTTCCACGACCCGCGCCCGCATCTCCTGTTCCAGCGCGACGGCCATGGCACGGCGCTCCTCGGCTTTCGCCTGGGCAATCTGTTTGTCGGCGTTCGCCTGGTCGATCTGCAGCTTGGCGCCGATATTCTCACCCACGGTCACATCCGCGACGTCGATGGACAGGATCTCGTAGGCCGTGCCGGCGTCCAGGCCCTTGGTGAGGACATGCTTGGAGATGTGATCCGGACTCTCGAGCACGCTCTTGTGGCTCGCGGAGGAACCGATAGTGCTCACCATGCCTTCGCCAACGCGCGCGATGATCGTCTCCTCGCCGGCGCCGCCCACCAGCCGGTCGATGTTGGTTCGGACCGTGACCAGGCAAACGGCGATCAGCTGGATACCGTCCTTGGCGACGGCCGCGATCTTGGGTGTCTCGATCACCTTGGGAAGCACCGACATCTGCACCGCTTCCAGCACATTGCGTCCGGCCAGATCAATGGCCGCAGCTCGCTTGAAGGGCAAAGGAATGTTGGCCTTGTCGGCCGAAATCATGGCGTTGACGACCCTCACGACGTTGCCGCCCGCAAGAAAGTGGGCTTCCAGGTCGTTGATGGATATGTCGATGCCGGCCTTCACCGCGCTGATCCGCGCCGTGACCACCGTGGTGGGCGGAACGCGGCGCAGGCGCATGCCGATCAGGGTGAACAGCCCAACGTAGGCCCCCGAAGCCCACGCCGCGATCCACAGCGGAACGGGCACCATATACAACAGAAACACCAACCCGGCCACCACCAATATCAGCAACCCCAAGCCTCCGGTCAAGCCTTCGATCCCAGTCATTTTGTTACTCCTTTGCGTTGATGTGCGGTACTCGCCGCACGACGATTCGGTTGCCGTCCACGCGCGTCACTTCGACGAATTGGCCGGCTTCGATCAGGTCCCCGTCAGACACAACATCCACGCGTTCGCCTTCGATCTCGGCAATGCCTGCCGGTCGAAGCGCGGACGACGCCCGCCCTTGTTTTCCCAACCAGCGCAGGTCGCTATCCGGCGCCGAGCCGTACTGGTGACCCGCGCCCAGCCCGCTCTCCAGGATCAGCCGCCGCCCGAAAGGCAGGCGCGGCAGGAAGCGCAACATGACCAGACTCGCCACCAATGCGATCAGCAGAGAAAAAACGACGCGCCCCGCGGCCATGAGAACGACCTCCGTGGTGTCGCCGGCTCCGACCATGCTCAGAATGAGTGCGCCGAGGATGGCGAGGATGCCGAGAACCCCGGCAATGCCGAAGCCCGGAATGACAAAGATCTCCAGGACCAGAAGAATGACCCCGCTTACCGCAAGCAGCAACTCCTCCCAGCCGGCCAGTTGCACCAGCCAGTGACCCCAGAAGAACAGCGACAGACTCGCGATTCCGATTCCGCCGGCGACACCGAAGTCGCCCGTCCGGAGACCAACGATAATCCCGAGCATGCCGATGGTAATGAGCAGGGAACTGAGCACCGGATGGGTCAGGAAGCGCACCAGATGCTCCGCCCAGTTGGGCGACGCCCGCCGGATCTCCGCGCCGCCAAGTCCCAACTGCTCCAGCGCGCTCTCCAGAGTATCGGCGCGAAAATCGGCAAGCTTGTGCTTCAAGGCTTCCTCGGTCGTCAGCGTCAGGAGCTTGCCTTTTTCGATGACGCCGGGAATCTCCACGTCCGCGTCCACAATTGCCTCCGCAAGGAGAGGCGGCCGTTTGCGGCTCTCGGCGGTGGCGCGGAATTCCTTCCTGACGTAGGAAACCGTTTTCTCTGCCACGGGCTGCGCGGCCGCGCCGGACTGCCCCATTTGCACCGGCGTTGCCGCCCCGATCGTTCCACCCTCTGCCATGACCAGGTTTTCGGCTGCAAGACTGATCAGCGCGCCGGCCGAAATGGCGCGCTTGTTCACGAACGCAATTGTCCGGACTCGGGCATTCAACAGCGCGTCGCGGATCAGCACCGCGGCATCCACTCTTCCTCCGAAAGTATTGATCTCCAGAACGACGGCTGCCGCGCCCGCCTCCGTCGCTTCATCGAGGACGCGCTGAACGAACGGCGCAAGTCCGAGGTCGATGACGCCTTCGATGGGCGCTACATAAACGACAGGCCGCTTCTCCTGAGCGAAAGCTGAAGCGAACGTCACCAAGAACCCGAAAGCGATAAGGGCCAAGCTCCCGACCCAGTTCCTCATCATGCTCCGCGGTATCGCGCCCCTGCCTCCCGGCACAAACATATCCAGGGCCCGGTACGAGACGATGATGCCTGTGGTGGGGAAGGTGTTGATGCTGCTCAAGAAGAACTCCGCGGCGGGTCGGGGGAATCGGCCGCGACGGGATCGAAGGCGTTGCGCGCCGGGTTGTAACACAGCAAATCACCCTCCGCGATATCGAAATACCAGCCATGCAGATGTACTGTCCCGGC
>JACPTJ010000293.1 GCA_016192835.1 Betaproteobacteria bacterium | reverse complement strand
CGACCCCATGGCCGTCATAGAATCCGCGATCCCGGTCAGCAGCCGCTCGGATTCCTGGCTCAGGTCGTCGAAGCAATACCGGGGCGGGTCCACCATGGCACACGTGATCACGTTATCGTCGGGCGAATAGCCGCGCGACACCGCGAGGCTGGTCCAGGGGCTCTGCTCCATGTTTTCGGTGAGACAGGCGGTGTAGCGCAACGGCGATGCGAAAACAGTGGAGGAGCCGACTCCCGGGATACCGCCGCCGAGATTGAGCAGCATCAACCGGATCGCGCGTCCGATGGTGGCGTTGGCACGGAAGCCGGGACCGAAGCAGCCATTGCCGCCGTGCAAACCGATCTGCGCCGCGTATGGGCCATTGACGACCATGAGCGGTGCGGCGCTGCCCATCGTGCCCTGCACCGCATTCAGGTTGAGCTCCGGACTCAACATGAGCCCCATGCCGCCCAGCACTACCGGCAGATACTCCGGCTTGCATCCGGCCATTACCGCATGGATCGCCACGGTTCGCACCGTCGCCTCGCCCATCACCGGCGGAATGACGCCGATGACTTCATTCGGGTCCAGGCGCGTGCCTTCGAGCATGCGCTCGACGCGTGCCGGGGTTGGAGCTACCACCGGCAGGCCATCGGACCACTCCTTTTCCAGGAAAAACTCGAACTCGTCCACTGCGTCGCTCATCACGGTCTCTCCCGATACATCCGCAAGTGCTTTCGACAGACCGGTGACTTTAACCCACCCGACCGGGATAAGGAAATCCCTGCGCGCTTGCGGCGCCGCGCGGGCCGGGTACGCGAATCTGCGCCGGAATCAGGCCTTCAGCGGCTTGTAGCGGATTCGCTTCGGCTTGGCCCCCTCTTCGCCCAGCCGCTTCAGCTTGTCCGCCTCGTATTCGTGGTAATTGCCGTTGAAGAACGTCCACTTCGAATCGCCTTCGGCCGCGAGGATATGGGTCGCGATGCGGTCGAGGAACCAGCGGTCGTGCGAGATCACGAGTATGCTGCCCGCGAATTCGAGCAGCGCATCTTCGAGCGCGCGCAGCGTTTCCACGTCGAGATCGTTGGAGGGCTCGTCGAGCAGCAGTACGTTGCCGCCCGCGATCAGCGTTTTGGCGAGATGCAGGCGCCCGCGCTCGCCGCCCGAGAGGTTGCCCACTTTCTTGCTCTGATCGGTGCCCTTGAAGTTGAAGCGGCCGAGATAGGCGCGTGACGGCATCTCGAACTTGCCGACGGTGAGGATGTCGGAACCGCCGGAAACGTATTCGAACACGGTCTTGTCGCCTTCCAGCATTTCGCGCGACTGGTCGACCACCGCCATCTTCACCGTGGACCCGATCACCACTTCGCCGTTGGTGGGTTGCTCCTTGCCGGTGATCATGCGAAACAGCGTGGTCTTGCCCGCGCCGTTGGGGCCGATGATGCCGACGATCGCGCCGGGCGGCACCGCGAAGGAAAGGTCATCGATCAGCAGCCGGTCGCCGTAACCTTTGCTCACACCCTTGAACTCGATCACGCTGTCGCCGAGGCGGTCGGCCACCGGAATGAAGATTTCCTGCGTCTCGTTGCGCTTCTGGTAATCGTACGAATTCAGCTCGTCGAAACGGGCGAGCCGCGCCTTGCTCTTGGCTTGGCGTCCCTTGGCGTTCTGCCGCACCCACTCGAGCTCCCGCTTGATGGTCTTTTGACGCGCGGACTCGGTGGCTTCTTCGAGCTCGAGGCGCGCCTCCTTCTGCTCGAGCCACGAGGAATAGTTGCCCTTCCACGGAATGCCATGGCCGCGGTCGAGCTCGAGGATCCACTGCGCCGCGTTGTCGAGAAAATAGCGGTCGTGCGTGACCGCCACCACGGTGCCGGGGAATTTGCTCAGGAATTGCTCGAGCCACTCGACGCTTTCGGCATCGAGATGGTTGGTCGGCTCATCGAGCAGCAACATGTCGGGTCTGGAGAGCAACAGCCGGCACAGCGCGACGCGGCGCTTCTCGCCGCCCGAGAGCGGACCGATTTTCGCGTCCCACGGCGCGAGGCGCAGCGCGTCGGCCGCGATCTCGAGCTGGTGCCCGGTATCGCTGCCGCCGGCCGCGAGTATCGCTTCGTACCTGGCCTGCTCGGTGGCGAGCTTGTCGAAGTCGGCGTCGGGCTCGGCGTAGGCGGCGTAGATTTCATCGAGCTTCTGTTTCGCTGCGGCCGTCTCGCCGAGCCCCTCCTCCACCGTCTCGCGCACGGTCCGGTCAGGGTCGAGTTGCGGCTCCTGCGGCAGGAAACCGATGCGCATGTTGGGCATCGGGATCGCTTCGCCGTCGAAGTTCTGGTCTTCGCCTGCCATGATCCGGAGCAGGCTCGACTTGCCCGACCCGTTGAGCCCCAGCACGCCGATCTTGGCGCCGGGGAAAAACGACAGCGAGATGTCCTTGAGGATCTGACGCTTGGGCGGCACGACCTTGCCGACCCGCTGCATGGTGTAGACGTATTGGGCCATGATGTTATCCGGCTGGAAAAGTGCGCAATCATAGCGGAATGCGCGCAGTTGCGCCGAACGGGAAGCACTGCGTTCGGCTGGCGGCGCGCACGCAATGGTAAAATTGTCCGATAAATCACACCGGAACACGAGATGGCCATCTATCGCATCCAGACGCAGGAAGAAAACGGGCTGTGGCACGACGTCAGGGGCGCCAACGGCAAAGCGCTTGTTTTCGCAAGCATGGCGGAAGCGCACGCGGCTCTCGACCGGATGTTTCCCGTGCTCGTCAAAATGCAGCACTACGGCGGCACCAAGCGCACGCGCGCGTACGAAGTCCTGAAGGACGAAGACGACAAATAACGCCCGGCAGGGACGCGCTCGCGTAGCGCCCATTGACGATGAAACCCCGCGACGCCCTGCCCGTTCACAACGACGATGCGATTGTTATTGTGGGCGCGCGCCAGAACAATCTCAAGAACATCTCGCTCGCGCTGCCGCTTAACGAACTGATCGTCGTCACCGGCGTTTCCGGGTCGGGAAAATCGTCGCTGGTGTTCGACACGCTCTATGCCGAGGGTCAGCGGCGCTACGTGGAAACGTTCTCGCCTTACGCGCGGCAGTTCCTCGACCGCATGGACAAGCCGCAGGTCGACGCGATCCACGGCATCCCGCCGGCGATTGCGATCGACCAGACCAATCCGGTGCGAACCTCGCGCTCGACCGTCGGCACCATGACGGAACTGAACGACCATCTGAAACTCCTGTTTGCGCGCGCCGCGCGGCTCTATTGCCGCGGCTGCGGACAGGAGGTCTCGCGCGACACGCCGGACACGATTTACGCCACGCTCGCCGCGCGCGCGCAGGCGGCCGGCGATCCGCGTCTGATCATCACATTCCCGGTTGTGGTGCCGAAGAATTTTTCGGAGAAAGAAGTCCTCGCGTTGCTGGCGGCACAAGGCTACACGCGCGTCCATCAAAAGCATAAAGCGGTCATCGAGATGGTGCAGGACCGGCTGCGCATGTCCTCCGTCGAGCGCGTGCGCGTGATCGAAGGCCTCGAGGCAGCGCTCAGAATCGGCCAGGGCCGCGTAAATGTGTATCCGCTCGCCGAAGGCGAGCCACTAATCACCAATCACCAGTCACCAATCACTGCTCCACCATGCTGGCGCTTTTCCTCAGACCTCCACTGCCCCGACTGCGACATCCATTACGCGGATCCGACTCCTAGCCTGTTCTCGTTCAATTCTCCGCTCGGCGCGTGCGATGCGTGCCGCGGCTTCGGGCGCGTGATCGGGATCGACTACGGGCTGATCGTCCCCGATGAGTCGAAGACGCTGCGGGAAGGCGCGGTCAGGCCGTGGCAGACGCCGAGTTTTCACGAGTGCCAGGACGATCTCGAGAACTACGCCAAAAAACGCGGCGTCCCGCTCGATGTGCCGTGGCGCGAGCTCACGTCGCAGCAGCGCGAATGGGTGCTTGAAGGCGAGCCCGCCTGGGTGAGCTGGCGCAAATCGTGGCCTGGAACCTGGTACGGCGTGCGCATCTTCTTCAAATGGCTCGAGACCAAAGCCTACAAGATGCACATCCGCGTGCTGCTCTCGAAGTACCGCGCCTATACGCCGTGTGTAGCGTGCGGCGGCGCGCGGCTCAAGCCCGACGCGCTCGCGTGGCGGCTCGGCACCAAAGAAGACGCCGACCGCGCACTCCCCGCATCGCAGCGTTACCGCGCGCAAGGAATCGGGTTCGGCGACGACACGCTCGCCGCGCTGCCCGGCCTCACCGTGCACGACCTGATGCTGCTGCCGATCGAGCGCACGCGCGGGTTCATGGAAGATCTCCACCTGCCCGCGCCCGCATGGAAAGCTTCGCAAACGCACGAGTCAGCGAATGCGGGCGCCACGAACGCCTCCGGGGTCGCATCCCCAGAAAATGGGGCCCCTGCTCCGCCCTCCGACGTTCCCATGGATGAGGCGACCGACCTGCTGCTGACCGAAGTCCGCGCGCGACTTTCGTATCTCTCCCAGGTCGGTCTCGGTTACCTCACGCTCGACCGCCAGTCGCGCACGCTGTCAGGCGGAGACGTCCAGCGCATCAACCTCACCACCGCGCTGGGTACGTCGCTCGTCAGCACGCTGTTCGTGCTCGACGAGCCGTCGCTCGGGCTGCACCCGCGCGACATGGGGCGCGTGATCGGCGTCATGCAGCGGCTGCGCGACGCCGGCAACTCGCTCGTCGTCGTCGAGCACGAACCTCAGATCATGTTTGCCGCCGACCGCATCCTCGACCTGGGCCCCGGCCCCGGCGAGCGCGGCGGCGAAGTCGTGTGTTTCGGTACGCTGGAGGAAGTGAAAAACGCGCCGCGTTCGCTGACCGGTGATTATCTGTCGGGGCGCAGGCGCGCGCACGCGAGTTCGCGCGCGAGCACAGCGAAGTGGGACGACAAAGCTACGCTCGGTGGTCACCCTCTCCCCAGCCCTCTCCCATCAAGGGAGAGGGAGCTTGATGCTCCGACGACAAGGGAGAGGGAGCATGCTGCTGGCGCCCTCAAAGGGATTCCCTCTCCCCTCGAGGGAGAAGGCCAGGGTGAGGGGGCTCGCAAGGCAATTTGCCTACTCGGCGCCAGCGAGCACAATCTCAAAGCGATCGACGCCGCGATCCCGCTCAATCGCCTGGTGTGCGTGACCGGCGTTTCGGGATCCGGCAAATCGACGCTGGTGCAGGACGTGCTGTACGCAGCGCTCCTGAAGCACAAGGGCAAACCGACCGAGACGCCGGGCGCGCACCGCGAGGTGCGCGGCCACGATCTGATCGACGACGTCGTGATGGTCGACCAGTCGCCCATCGGCCGCACCACGCGCTCCAATCCGGCGAGCTACGTCGGCGCATTCGACGCGATCCGCGCGCTGTTCGAGCAGGAGCCGCTCGCGAAAGAGCGCGGCTACACGCGAGGCACGTTCAGCTTCAACTCCGGCAACGGCCGCTGCCCGACCTGCGGCGGCAACGGCTTCGAGCACGTCGAGATGCAGTTCCTGTCCGACGTTTACCTGCGATGCCCCGATTGCGACGGCAAGCGCTTCCGGCCGGAGGTGCTGGAAGTCACCGTGAATCGCAAGTCGATTGCCGACGCGCTCGAAATGACGGTGTCGGAAGCGCTAACCTTTTTCGCCACGGATATCGGCGTGCAAACTGCTCTGAGACCGCTCGCCGACGTGGGGCTCGAATATCTGCGCCTCGGCCAGCCGGTGCCGACGCTCTCCGGCGGAGAAGCGCAGCGGTTGAAGCTCGCGGGACATCTCGCCGATGCCGCAAAACGCTCCCCTCACCCTGACCCTCTCCCCTCCAAGAGGGGCGAGGGAAAGAAAAAAAACGCCGACGCCCCCACTAATCCCCTCTCCCCCGTGTCGGGGGAGAGGGCTAGGGTGAGGGGGGGACTCTTTCTCTTTGACGAACCAACGACCGGACTGCACTTCGACGATGTCGCGAAACTGCTGCGCGCGTTCCGCCAGCTGATCGCCGCGGGCAATTCGCTGGTCGTGATCGAGCATAACCTCGACGTGATCGCCGCGTGCGACTGGGTGATCGACCTCGGCCCTGAGGGCGGCGAGGCAGGCGGCGAAATCATATGCACGGGCACGCCCGAGGACGTAATGCAACACGCCGGCTCGCATACCGGCAAGGCGCTGCGGAAGTATGAGGCAGCACTCACCGAGACCCCCTCCCTAGCCCTCCCCCTGAAAGGGGGAGGGGAAAATACTCCTTCCCCCTCCCAGGGGGAAGGTGGGGATGAGGGTAAGAATGCAATTCGCATCCACCACGCCCGCGAGCACAACCTCAAGAACATTGACGTCGCGATTCCGCGCAACCAGTTCACCGTTCTGACGGGGGTCTCGGGCAGCGGCAAGTCGACGCTCGCGTTCGACATCGTGTTCGCCGAAGGCCAGCGCCGCTATCTCGAATCGCTGAACGCT
>JACPTJ010000314.1 GCA_016192835.1 Betaproteobacteria bacterium | reverse complement strand
TCTCCAAGTGGAGCAAAGTCATACGCCAAGCCGGCATCCGAGCTCAGTGATGCTGCTCGGCACTCACCTGCTAGAATCGTCAGCCATGGACTTCAAAACGAAAGAAGAATACGTCGCCGAGTTTTTGCGCGAAGGCATACTCTCCGGCCGCCTCCCGCGTTGCATGCGATTGAAGCAGGCCGACATCGCCAAGCAGCTCAACCTGAGCATTACCCCGGTGCGCGAAGCATTCCGTATTCTTGAAGCTGAAGGCTACGTCATAAATGAGACGCATCGTGGAGTGGTCGTCGCACCGTTCGACGCTTCCGCAACGCGTGAGATCAATGAGCTGCGCATGCTGCTCGAAAGCCGCCTTGCGGTCGCGGCGTTGGAGCGCATGACACAGCGAAATTATGCGGAGCTGAGCAAGCTTCAGTGTGAATTCGAAGAGGCCGAAGCGCACAAGGATCGCGAAGCCGTGCGTGCGCTCAACTACCGCTTTCATAGCCAGCTCTACGCGCTCGCGCGACTGCCGCAGACGTTGCACTTCGTTCAAGTGCTCTGGGCGAAATACCCCTTCGATCTCATCAATTTGATCGGCGGACGAGCAGGCCGCGCGGCAGCGGAGCATCGCCGCCTCTTAAAGGCGGTGAAAGCCGGGGACAAAAGGGCGATCGTGAACGCGCTGCGCGAACACATTGACGCCGGATGGCGCGAGCTGCAGGCGCACCTTGAGAAGCAGCAGACGTCTCTCGCAACGGCCGAAGCTCATCGGAGCAAGGGCGCGCGCGTCGCGTAGAAGGAGGATGGGGTCAGGACTTGCGCGCGCGCCTGGCGCCGCGGGCCGGCCTGGACCGCTCGACCGTTTCCTGTTCGATGCGGTAATACGCTTCGAGACCGATGATGTCTTCGACGCCTTTGCGGGCGACCACGAATTGCGGCTCTTGGAGCCCCGAGTAATCGCCGGTCTTTTTGAGTTCCAGCATGGCCTCCCGCAGGTGGTGATACAGCAGGCAGATCGACAGCGTCGCGTCTATGCATCCGGCGTAACCCATGTCGATGAGCTGCCGGTAGCTGTACAGCGGCCGCCCGTCGCGCGTGCCCCGGCTTTGCACGTAGACCATCGGAAGTTTGGCGCGTTTCGGCGTTGCGACGGCCTCCGCATGATTGCGCGGAAAGACGAGGCCCATGTCCGCGCCGACCCTGGCGGCCGCGTTCACCCGGTCGATCGCCTCTTTCAGCCCTGTCACGCGCGCGGCGTCCGAGCGTGCAATGATGATGAAGTCGCGGTCGAGCTCATCGCGCTGCACGCAGGCGAGCCGGATCTTGTCCACGAATTCCTCGCGTGGAATATTGTGGACGACGTACGTGTGGTAATGCGCGCGCTTCGGATAAAGCTGGTCCTCGATGTGGATGCCGGCGATGCCGGCCCGGATGCATTCGCGCACGGTACGCATCGTGTGCAGCGGCTCGCCCCAGGCCGCGCCCGCGTCCATGACGAGCGGCACGTTTACCGCTTTCGCGATCTCGCCCGCGGTCGCTATCTGCTCGCTCATC
Source organism: Betaproteobacteria bacterium (assembly GCA_016192835.1). GTDB lineage: Bacteria > Pseudomonadota > Gammaproteobacteria > Burkholderiales > SG8-41 > PALSA-1004. Next base: position 9,444 of record JACPTJ010000314.1, on the reverse strand, counting down.
GTAAGCAGCGGCTCACTGATGCAGGTCTTGCCTCCGGTGACGAAACCGCCGTTGTAAAGCGTCCTGAAGCCGGCGCTTTCCGCGATGCGCGCCGTAAGCGGATCGTAGGTTGCGGGCAACTCGAGAAACTGCCCGCGCTTGACCATTGTGCGCAACCGGGTCGTCATGCGTGCCATGGCAGGCATCCCCCGTCAGCCAGAGCCCAACAGCTTGAGCGCTTCCTTCGTCCACGGTTCACGCTGCTTCAGCATCTCGTCCGGATCCCACCAGTTGTACTTGATTTTCGACAGGTTATCGCCCGCGTCACTGGTGTAATCCTTGCGCAGCGAGAGATGCCCGAGGCGGGCGATGGCCTTCTGCCCGGCGAGGCTCGACGCCCATTCGATGAATACCTTGCCGCCAGCCGTGTTCGGTCCATTCTTGGTCACCGCCATGCCCCCGGCGAGCAACGTCACGCCTTCCTTGGGAAAAGACTCTCCCACCGGCGCGCCTTTCCCGCCGGGGAACTTGCCGTCGCGCCGCGACAGCACGGAGATGTTGACGCCCACCAGCCGCTCGCCGGACATCATCTGGCTGTTAACCGTGCCGTGGCTGCTTACGAGCAACGGCTCGTTCCCGCGCATTTTCTCGAACCACTGCGGGCCGAAGAGCTTCATCATGGTAAACACGAAGTAGTAGTGGCCGCCGCCGATCCTGGGATCCGGCAGGCTCACCTTGCCTTTCCATTTCGGATCGAGCAGATCGTTCCAGCTGCGCGGGATATCGCCGCCCTTCACCGAGTCCGTGTTGTACGTAAGGTACTGGTAGTAGGCAACGTAGTAGAAGTAGCCGCAATTCTTGCCGATCGCCCACTCCGGATAGTCCTTGTAGTGGGGGCTGCAATGGGACGTGAACTTGCCCTGGTTGTTGAGCCCGAGGAAAGTTCCCGGATCGACCAGGTCCATGATGTCATTGCTGACCTTGCCGGCGCGCAGCTCCTGCTCGTACAGGTTGAGCTGCTGCCCGGATTGCACGCGTTCAATCCGCACCGACAACCCGTGCTTCTTGTACTCCGCGTTGAACGCCTGGGTCATCGCCTGGTGCAGGCTCTCGAACAAAGCGTCGCGGACGATGACCACCCCGCCGTTGGCGGCTGCCGCCTGCTTGATCAGCTCCGGACTCTGCGCTGCGCCGTGCGGGGATGCCGCACCAAGCGCCGCGATGAGTACCACGTATCGAAATATTTTGCGTGGCGTCGCCGAGGAATGTCGACAACGTCACCTTGCCCGGCCACACGTTCTCCGCCGATCCATCCGGCGCGCGCGATGTCACCGTCGCAGCCTCGGGGCGAACGGACACGTGCACCGGCCGCCCTACGGCTGCGCCGTTGCCGCCTGCCACGCGCACGTCGATGCCGTTTACTGTCCTGACGACGGCCTCCGTACCGTTCGCCCGGCTGACCGTACCCTCCAGCAGGTTGGTCGTGCCCATGAAGCCGGCAACGAACACGTTGGCCGGCCGGTCATAGATATCGCGCGGGCTGCCGATTTGGCGGATTATGCCATGGTCCATCACCGCAATGCGGTCGGCAATCGCCATCGCCTCGATCTGGTCGTGGGTGACGTACACGGCGGTGAATCCCAGGCGCTTCTGCAGCTCCATGATCTCGACTCGCATCGTTACCCTGAGGCTCGCATCGAGGTTGGAAAGCGGTTCGTCGAACAGCAACAGCTTGGGCTCGCCGACCAGGCTGCGCGCCAGTGCGACGCGCTGCTGCTGCCCGCCGCTGATCTGCGAAGAGTAGCGCTCGGCAAGCTGATCGAGCTGCACCAGCTTGAGCGCACGTCGTACCCGATCCGGAATCTCCTTGCGCGGCACGCCGGTCGCCCGCAGCGGATAAGCAACGTTATTGAATACGGTCATGTGCGGCCACACCGCGTAGGACTGGAACACCATGCCGATCTCGCGCCGCTCGGGCGGTACGTTGATTCCCTCGTCGACCGCAGTGACGACGCGGCTGCCGATGCGAATGTGACCGGCGCTCGGGCTTTACAGTCCGGCGATGCAGCGCAGCGTCGTGGTCTTGCCACAGCCGCTCGGGCCGACCAGCACCAGCATTTCGCCCTCGGCGGCCTGCAGATTGAGGTCGGCAACGACGCGGGCATCGCCGAACGCTTTGCTAAGGCCTGCTATGGTCAACGACGACAACGGATCCTCCGCTCACCGGTACGACGGCATGACGTCCACCTTGAAGCCCCATTTGAACAGCATGATGACCGCGAACATGATGACGGTCAGCAGCAACGCGCCGGCGCACATGATGTTGAAAGCCCCGGCGCTCCATTGCTCGAAGATCAGCACCGGAAACAAGCGCGTGTTGGTCGTCGTCAGCAGTACGGCGGCGCTGATCTCGCGGATGAAGATGATAAACAACAGGATCCAGGTCGAGTAAATGCCCGGCCGCAGCAGCGGCAGCATCACCAGCCGCAAAGTGCGGAACCATGATCCGCCGTGCACCCGGCTCGATTCCTCGAGCTCGGGGTGGATCTGCACGATGTTCGCTCCCAGGGCACGCACGCCGTAGGGCATGAACAGCGTCGCGTAGGCGACGATCACGACCCAGAGCGTGCCCCAGATCGGCACGGTGATGTAGGCCCAGATCATGGCCAGGCCCATCACGATCCCGGGAATGCCGATCGGCATTACGCTCACCTGCTCGAGGAGCTTCCGTCCCGGCACGTGGCTGCGCTGAATGATGTAGGCGATCATCGCGGTGAGCAGCACGCACAACGTGGCGCCGCCGGTCGACAGATAGAGCGACCGCAGCAGCGTCCCGTACAGTTGGTCGTTGTTGAAGAACAGGGCATAGTTTTCCAGGGTCCACGGACCGAACTTGGGCGTGGGATACGGTTGCAGGCTGACTTTGATCAGCACGAAGGCCGGCAGTATCACGGCCAGCAACGCGTAAAGAAAGCACCAGGCGTGCGCGACCTGTGTCCATTTCCCCAACGCATAGAGCTTGATCCGGAAGCCGCGGCCGCTCACCAGCGCGTAGGAGCCGGAGCGCAAGGCCCAACGCTGCAGCATGATCAGCGCGGCGGTGATGACGACCAGGGTCAGCGCGGATACGGTAGCGGCGCCGAAACGCGGCGGAATCAGCAGGGCCTTGACGTAGATATCGGTCGCCAGCAGGTTGATCCTTGCCGGAAATCCGAGGATCGCCGCCACGCCGAAGATTCCCATCGAGATCACGAACACCAGGGTCATGGCCGACAGCAGCGCAGGCAGAATCAACGGGAACGTGACGCGTGTCAGCGTCCGCCAGAGCCCGGCGCCGGACATGAACGACGCCTCTTCAAACGTCGTGTCCATGTTGCGCAACGCCGCTGCCGTGAACAGGTACATATAGGGCGCCATGTACAGGGCAGTGACCCAGATGATTCCTTCCACCGAGTAGACATTGATTGGAATGCCGAACCAGAGCCTGAGCACGCCGTTGGTCGGATTGCCGAGCAGGATCCACGCCAGCGCGCCAATGAACGTGCTGGTGAAGAACGGGACGATTGCGGACAGTTCGACCCAGCGCTTGCCGCGCAGGTCAGTCTTGACCGTGAGCCAGGCGAGCGGCGCGCCGATCACGGTGGCGAGCACCGTGACGCCGATCCCGACCAGTATCGAGCGCCACACCACGACCCAGTGGTTCGGATCGAGGAGCACCTCGTTGAAATTCTCCAGCGTCCACGCATGCGCGGCGCCCGGCGGCCCGCTGTGGAACGCACCCCAGATGAGCCAGCCGACCGGGTAGAGCACGAGCCAAAGCACGAGCAAAGTCAGCACCGTGATGGTGATGACTTCAACCGGGGTCGCGCCCGAGGCGCGCAGCCGCAGCGCAAGGCTGGTTGTGCCGGATCCGCGTGAGCGCTCCGCGGATGACAGGGCTGGCTCAGCCATGAGTGAAATGCGCCCTGTCGAGTCGCGGCGCTAAAGTCTCGGGACACTGGACTGGCACGACCGGACTCCCCCTTTATTTTCCGCCCGCCAATATGAATTTCAGTCTATCACAGGAGCCAGCCCGATATACCGCCGATCACGGACTCCGCCTCCGCGTCCAGCGGACTGCCGGAAACGCGACGCGCTAGCCGCTGCGTCCGTCCACGCGCGGACGGGTGAGGATGGGCCAGTACTTGAAGACGAACACCGCGAATGCAGCAGCCCACAGCACGCCGGACATGATTACGGTGTCGCGATAAAACGCCGGTGCCGCGAGCGGCACGAACACCCGTACGACGGCGGCGAGATTGATCAACACATAACACGCCGTCTCGGCCGTTTCGGCACGCAGCGCCCGCCCCGTGTGGCCGCGCGCCGTGCGAGTCATCATGCCCAGCGTCAAACCGCCGATGGCGCCGACGGTCAGCGCGTGAGTCGCGAGATTCGGCGGCACGATGCCAAAACCGGCAAGCGCACGCAAGATCAGGTAGAGCGCGAGCCACGCATATGCCGCGTGCAGGATCCAGACCAGCGGCGTGCCGCGCGTGAGCAGCGGCTGCCACAGCGCCAGCCGCCAGGCGTGAGCGGCGGCGCTGATTCCCGCAATCACCGCAACCACTACTGGCGGCAGGTGGACCAGGTCCGCAGCCAGCAGCACGAGCAGGCTCGCGAGCGCGACGCGTTCGAGCCACAGCCACCGCACCGGTTTCGTCCCGGGAACCCCGTTGGCGGTGAACATCGGAATGACGCGCCCGCCCATCAGCGCCATGATGAACGCGATGAGATTGAGGCCGAGTTGCAGCATGTCGCGTACCGGAATTTCGAAGCGGCCGCTCATCGCGAGATGAAACGCGAGGTTCGCGCCGCCGATCGCGAGCATGAGCGCGATGAAGAAATAATTGCGCCGGTTGCCGCTGGCCACGAGCGGCACGCCGATGCCGGCGGCCAGCGCGAGCGCGAATGCCGTGTCAGCCGCTGCGGCAGCCAACGGCCACGGCGTGGCGGGCAGCACGCGGCCGGCAACCCACAGCGCGGCGATCGCCGCCAGCCTGCTCCCCGTGGGCGTGGACAATCCGGTCCAGTTGCAGACGGCGGTAAGCAGGAAACCCGCAATTACCGCGAACGCATACCCGAAAATCATTTCATGCGCATGCCAGAGCGGGTCGCGCAGGTAGGAAGCGCCCGCGAGCCAGCCGGCGAAGTGCGCGGTCCACAGCGCAAGCGCAAGCACCGCAAACAGTCCGGCCAGCAAATAGAACGGGCGAAAGCCGAGGTTCCAGAGCGCGAATTTCATTTTTTCACGATCGTCCCAAGGTCGAGACGCTTTTTCCTGACTGGCGGGCATCCGGAGGGCATCTGGCTATTGTATGAGCTCGGCGAGGCGGTTTTCTTCCTTCGCGATGCGCTCCAGCATGCGGCCGGTGAGGATGGTGGTGGGCATGCCGACGTAGGCCGTCGAGTGCACTATCACCTCCATCACCTCGCGCGGGGTGGCGCCGAACAAGAGGGCGCCGCGCATGTGGTTCTCGAGCTGTATCGGCTCGTTCACGGCGAGGCATATGCCGACCATCACCAGCAGACGGGTGCGATCGTCAACGATGCCGCGGGTGTACAGTTCACCGTAGATAAAGTCGAACCAGAGTTTGAGGTACTGCGGATCGGTACGGTTGTAGCTTTTGATGGAATCGTATCCCTGATGGGACTGGGTGCGGATGCGGGTGCTGACGCCGTGCCAGCCGTATTTCTCGATGAGCTGCTCGCGCAGCGCCGCTTCCTCGGCCGACTTCGCGGTGGGCCAGCTCAGCCGCTCCTTGTCGAGCGAACGCTCCGAGGCGCGCCCGTCCAGCGGGAGCTGGGTGCCCGTGATCTCGTCGAGACGGCCCAACCCCTCGAGAACCTTGATACAGAGGCGCGCGCCGCGGCCAGCCTTGAGGTAGCCTACGTAGACCGTCGCCTGGAGGATGACCTCGAGGACTTCCCGAGGTGTAGCCCCGGCTGCAAGGGCGCTCGGGATCTGGCGTTCGAATTCCTCCAACTCGTTGAGACTGAGGAACTGGGCAATTGAGACCAGCAGGCGGGTCCGCTCGTCCAGAGCCTTGCGTGTGAAAAGCCCGCCGTAGGTAAAGTCCAGCCAGGCGCGGGTGTAGTGCTGGTCGATTCTGTCGCGCCACTCGACCTCCTCGAGGAAGTCATCCGGCCGCAACCGCATGCCATTCTCGATTGCTGCGGCGCCGTACTTCTGCTTCAGCCGCTCAACGCGCTCCGCGTCATTGCTCACTCATGCCTCCTCGTTGTTGATATCGGTGTTTCAATCGATGCGCACGTTTGCGACGTCCGCGACTTTTTTCCATTTGCCGATTTCGCTGCGCACGAAGCGCTCGAAATCTTCCGCCGGACCGGCTGCGATATCGAACCCCGCGGTCAACAACGCGGAGCGCACATCGCCGGTGTTCACGATGCGCACGATTTCGGCGTTGAGCCTCGTGACGAGCGCTCTGGGCGTTCCCGACCGCGCAACCATGCCGTGCCACGTCGAAGCCTCGAACCCGCGATAGCCCGACTCGGACATCGTCGGCACCGCCGGAAAATCTTTCGCGCGCGCGCTCGATGCAACGGCGAGCCCGCGCAAACGTCCCGATTTGAGGTGCTGTCCGGTCGTGCTGAAAGTCGAGAACACCAATGAGATATTGCCCGCAATGAGATCGACGACCGACGGCGCGCCGCCCTTGTAAGGCACGTGCACCAGCTTGATTCCCGCTACGGTGCTGAAATACTCGGCGGTAAGATGTATGCCCGTTGCGATGCCAGGTGTCCCGTAGCTCAGCTCCCCGGGCCGCGATTTAGCGAGCTTTACCAGGTCGGCGACCGAGCGCGCAGGCACGGAGGGATGGACGACGAGCACGTAAGGCACCGTCGTTACGAGGACGATCGGCGCGATATCCTTGACCGGATCGTAAGGTACATTCGATTTCGTCACCGGCAGGACCGCGAGCGAGCTGATCGTTCCCATCGCGAGCGTGTAGCCGTCGGCCGGCGCGCGCAGCATTGCTTCGGTTCCAATCAGACTGCCTGCGCCCGGACGGTTGTCAACGAGGACTTGCTGACCGAGCGCTTCACTCAGCTTCGGCGTGATGAGGCGCGCCACGATGTCGGTGTCGCCGCCGGGCGCGTACGGCACGATCAGGCGTATCGGCTTCACCGGGTAGCTCTGTGCGCCGGCTCCCGGCGCGAGGGCAAGCAGTATCAGCACGGAGATGAATGAACGCAACATGAAACTCCCCCTACGCAGACTCGCGCGTAGCTGCAGATGTTACGCTTGATCCTGGTCCGCTGCACCCCGGTCAAATGCCATAATCTGTTTCGACCTTATGGCACCGGTGCTTGGCAAAACACGCGCCCGCAAGCTGATCGACACGATGTGGAACACCGAGAAAGTCACCGACATGCGCAGTCTCAGGCCGCTGCTGCAAGCGTGAAGATAAGATAGGGTGACTGGGCTGAGGTGTGTTATTTCGGACTCTTCAACAGGTCTCTTATATGCCGCACACCACGTCTAATGATTTTGTAACGGACTGGTTGACCCTTAATCCTCGTCTTGTCGCCGATGACGTACGTCCTAGCATCACCAGATAGATAGGTGGATGTGTTAGCCTGTGTGAGCGGCGTGCCTAATTCTTTAAGGACCTTGCTGATCTCTCCTGACGTGAGTCCGAAGCTATTGCTCTCATGTTCGTGAATAAGATATAGCGGCAACAGAACCCGGTTCACCACGGCGCGTTTATCGAGCACGTGTTTCGCGATAGCATCAGATTCGTGGCAGGTTCTTGCCAGATGGACAATTGCCATCAAATCTATCTTCGGCGCCGCCGTTGACGCTGCGGTTTGTTTGGCAACCGTCGCTTTGCCACCCTTTTTTAAATTGGGCTTCTTGTCGCCATATTGAATCGCTGAGGAGCCCCCGTTCGCAACAGCGACAATTCTCTCAACATCTTCAACAGCTCCCTCAACAGTAATCACTGTTCCGTTTGGCAGTTTAATTGTGGTTTTGGGCATGGTTGTTTTTCCTTAGTCATCAATACTTTCATGTCAGGTCTACGACCGCTTCGGACAAAATTGCTTCGGCCTTTTCCAAGCCTGTACGTAGCAAGAGCATCCGTCCGGCATTATCAATATCAACGTAAGTCTTGATGCGGTTAACTGATTGACGCGCGTTCTGTTCCGTAAATTTGTTATTCATCAGCAGTTGTACGAGTTCTTCAAACGCGACGCGCTGGCGATATTTTTTAAACAGAATTACCAGAGCGACTTCAGTGCCACTTGCCCCTTTCTTATGGAAGTAAGGTCTGCCATCAACTTCTTCGATCAAGGGGTATCTCTTTCTTGTCACGGAATCAACGATGTTTTTCACATTTTCGTTGTGCGTATTTCCACATTGCGCATGACGAAGCATTTCCGCAATAACCCACGAGCAGTTCGTTACAACAGCATTTGCATCCATTTCAGATGGATTTATTTCGTCTACATCGTGGCGTCCACGGTTGCTTGCAATATCATAGGCAAAGCGACATGCGCGAGGCATCGTTAAGCGCACAGCGTCGTCAACTGAGCCATTGGGCAATTGCGCAAGGCCATTGATCACAGCGTCAACCTTGAATGCCTTTCCCTTCGCTGGTGTTTGCCCAGCGGCCACATATAGCGCCTTCAACGCAGCTTCTATGAATTTGCCACCTTTGGTGAGGCTATCTTCCCATTGGCCCCGCTGGTAATGAGTCACCATTTCTTCAAAGTGGCGAAGTATGGCCTTGATATGCACAGTCGGAAAAACGACGACTAACAGGTTATGTAATTCAGTTGCAGTCATTTCCTCTCCAAACACTCTGTCCACGAGTCACAAAGCACATAAACGCCATGCTTCGGTGTATCGACCCAGCCCGCTGCTTTAGCCCGGTTGCAGTTTGCCGGATTGAACTCACTTCCCAGTACTGTCTTCATCTTGTTCCACTGTGCCTTGATGCTTTGGTAGGAAATTTCCGTTTTTGTATTGCCTTTCACTGACCATGCTACGAGCAACGCGAATTTCTGCGGTCCTTTAGCCGCTCGAGAGTAATCCTTCATAAATGCCAGTGCGCTCTTGTCGAAGGAGATGGCGGAGGACGAGGTAATCGCTTGTCTTCGCGTCTTCGGCGCAGCCGTCCGGGATTGCCGCCTACTCGCGTCCGGTTTCAGTTGCGCAATAACCTCATCAATGCGAACCCGCGCCTCTTTGAGTAAGGTGATCAAGTTATCATTGCTCATCTAGTTCGCTCCTGTGTATACCCAACGCTTTTGTTCCCGCATCCGGCGCAACTGGCGCTTCCTGATCAGGCGAAGAAGCACTGGTGACAGCGTTGTCACAGGATAGCGGTGTCCCATTTCTTCCAGTGCAATTTTGACCGCGCCGAGATCCTTAGGCTTCTTGAAGAAGCCGCCGTCGAT
>JACPTJ010000313.1 GCA_016192835.1 Betaproteobacteria bacterium | reverse complement strand
TGATCCTTCCGCCGATAACCGCATCAAGTCACGCGGGATAATTATTACAACGAGGAGGATACTCATGAAATGGCTCAAGTGGTGCGCGATCGCGTTGCAGCTCTTGCCAATGGTCGTTTCTGCGCAGGCTTATCCGAGCAAACCGGTGCGCGTGGTTGTCGCGTTTCCTCCGGGTGGTTCCATCGATGTCACCGCCCGCATCGTGTTTGACGGGATGACGGCACAGCTCAAGCAGGAATTCGTGCTCGACAACCGCGGGGGTGCGGCCGGCTCCATTGCCGCTGCGTATTTCGCAAGAGTTGCGCCGGATGGCTACACCGTCATGACGCATTCCGCCACCCACATTGCCAACGCGTTCCTGTACCAGAAGCTTCCCTACCACACGCTCAATGATTTCATCGGCGTGACGACGCTGGCAAGACAGGTGGGCGTGCTGGTCGTGCACCCTTCGCTGCCCGTGACGTCGATGAAGCAATTCATCGCGCTGGCAAGAAAACGCCCCGGCGCGATCAACTACGGATCCGGCGGCAGCGGCAGTTTTCTGCACGTGGCGATGGCTCTGTTGGCTCACATGACGGAAACAAACATGGTGCACGTGCCGTACCGGGGCGGTGGTGCTGCCGCGATCGCGCTGATCTCCGGGGAAACCCAGGCCGAAATTGCAACCCTGGGCTCGGTCGTCTCGTTCATCAATGCAAAACAGATGCGGGCGATCGGGGTGACCTCGGAACAGCGCGTCAAACAGTTCCCGGATATTCCGGCGATCGGGGAGACGGTCCCCGGCTTCGAGTTCACGGCGTGGGTGGGCTGTTTTGTCCCGGCCGGAACACCCAGGAGCATGGTCGACAGGCTCAACGGCGAGCTCAAGAAGGTGCTTGCCGATCCCGGCGTTGCGGCCAAGCTCAACGCGTTGACGCTCGAGCCGATGCACCTGACGCCGGAAGAGTTTGCGCGGCGCCTGAAGTCCGACTACGAGAAATACGGCCAACTCATAAAGCAAGCCGCCGCCAAGGTGAACTGATCGCTGGAGGAACTCGACGCGCGCGCCGGCAAGCTTCGCGAACGGTTGGCCGGCAACGCACCGGTCACGCTGCGCGTGACGCGCTGCGCGTCGCCATCCTGGCGATCGCATGCTCTACCGCCGGGCGCTTGAGGTGCGGCGCGAACATCTCGATGAAGGCAAACACGTATTCCCGCAAATAATGATTGCGCCGGATGCCGATCTGTATCGTGTTCGGCTCGAAGAGATGACTGGCGTCGATTGCGCGCAGGTTCCGGTCGCGCGCGCGGTCGTAGGCGAGGTCCGGAACGATGGCGATACCGAGGCCGAATTCCACGTAGGTCTTGATCACGTCCGCGTCGATGGCGTTGAGCGCGATGTGCGGACGCATCCCTTTGCTTTCAAAGGCGCGCAGTATTTTGGAATAGCCGATGAACGCATAGTCATACGTGATCAGCGGGTACGAGGCCAGCTTTTCCAGGGTCAGGCGTTTGAGTTTCAGCAGCGGGTGGCCGGCAGGCGCGAGTACGATGCGCTGCAGTTTATGGCAGGGCAGCATGACGACGGCTTCGTGCGGCTCCAGCGGCTCGGTGGCAATCGAAATGTCGGCATTTCCGGTGGCAACGAGGTGCGAGACTTCGGCGGGAGTGCCCTGCCGCAGACTCAACTGGACATCGGGATAACGTTTCGAAAAGCGCCGCAGGACCCCGGGCAGCGCGTAACGTGCCTGAGTGTGCGTGGTTGCGATGGTCAGCGTGCCGGCATGCGGTGTGGCGTATTCGCGTGCGGCTTGCTTGATGTTTTGCGCCGATTCCAGGGTGTGCTCCGCCATCGCTGCAAGCTGGAATCCCGCTTCGCTCAAACGGACGAGCCGCGTGCGGTTGCGGACGAACAGGTCGACCGCGAGCTCGCTTTCGAGCAGCCGGAGCTGGCGGCTCAGGCCCGGCTGGGTGACATGCAGTGCGGCGGCGGCCTTCGAGATATTGAGATCCTGGCGCACCACCTCGCAGAAGTATCGGAGTTGCTGGAGCGTCATCCGGATAGCTCATACCAAAAGTAATGGAAGTATAAATTATCATTGCTTGCGGGCATAGGGTTGCCGCCGTATAGTTGCGCGTCGCCGGCGTGCCGGCGGCGCTCCCGTTGATTTGAGAGGACCGCAGAAAAATGATGATGCTCGAGTGCGACGCCAAACGGCTGCTGGCGTCCGTCGGGGTGAACGTCCCGCCAGGCACGGTCTGCGCAGGTGCGCAGCGGCGGGCGCGGCAAGCAGGGCGGGGTTCAGCAGGTAACGGATGCGGCCGCGCTGGCCGCAACGGCGAACCGGCTTTTCGAGACCGAGTTTGGCGGAGAAAAGCCGGAAGCCCTGTTGATCGAACCCTGGCTTGCGATCGAACGTGAAGCGTATCTCTCGGTTGCGGTGGACGGACGTGCCGAAGGCTACGTGGTGATGTATGCGCCCCGGGGCGGCGTGGACATCGAAGAGGGTCCGCCGCCGGCGCGCTACCCGGTCGGCGCGCCATGGAATTTCCGCGCGTACGAGCTGCGCAAGATCCTGAAGGACGTCGAGCCGGATTACCAGTGGCGCGAGAAAGTCATCGCGCTCGCCCAGCGCCTGGTGCGCGTCGCCTCGATGCACGACTGCTCCACGATCGAGATCAATCCGCTGGCGAAGCTGGCCGGCGGCGCTCTCATCGCGGCGGACGCGAAAGTCGCGCGTGACGAGTGGGCGCATTTCCGCAACCAGGAGATCCACGCGCTGCGCGAGGCGGATAAAGGCCGCGTCGGCGAGAGGCTGCGCGACTGCCTCGACATGGGGCACATGTACGTGAGGCTCGACGGGGATATCGGGCTCATTTCCGGCGGTGCCGGCATGACGATGGCCGCGATGGACATGATCGCGGAGCAGGGCGGCCGTCCGGCGTGTTTCCTCGACGTGAGTCCGGGGCCGACGTCGGCGCGCGGTTATCGTCCCGCCCTCGCGATGCTCGACGCCGATCCGCAAGTGAAGGTCATACTCATCAGCGTCTTCGGCGGCGGCACGCAGATGCAGCGCGTCGCGAATTCGGTGAAAGAGCTCATGGCCGGGCGCAAGAGCAAGAAGCCCGTGGTGTGCCGACTCGACGGCACGAACGTCGACCAGGTGCCGGGCATATTCGCACAGTTCGGCGCACATAATCATGCACGGCTCGAAGATGCGGTATCCGAAGCCGTGCGCCTGGCGGGGAACGCAGCGTGAGCATACTTCTCGACCGCACCAATCGCGTGCTCATACAGGGCGCGACGGGTCAGATGGGAACGTTCTTCATCGAGGACGCGCGCGCATACGG
>JACPTJ010000312.1 GCA_016192835.1 Betaproteobacteria bacterium | reverse complement strand
GCGGCAAGAGCGCGAGCCGAAGCTCAGGCGCAGGCGACCGCGATGGCTGTGGCGAGAGCGGAAGCCGAGGCGGCGGCAGCGGCGGAAGCGGATGCGAGGATCAAGGCCGAAGCGCAGGCGATGGACGAAGCGCGGTGTCGCGCGGTGGCTGAAATCAATGTGCCGCAAGCGGCAATCGCAAGGGAAAAAGCCCAGCAGGAAGGCGCTGCGGCGGCGGAGAAAAGAGCAGCGGCCGAAGCCGCCGCTACGGAAGCGATGTACGCCAAAGCTAACGCAGACGAAGAAGCGTGGGTTGTTGCGCAGGCCAAGGCCGAGGCTGAGACTGCGGCCGCGCAAGAAGCCCGGGCCAGAGCAAAGGCGGAGGCACGCGCCACGGAGGAAATCCGGGCACGCACTGAAGCGCAAGCGATAGCCCGGGAAGCCGTGGAAGCGAACATCAAGGCTGCGCAGGCAGCCAGGGCCATGGCCGAAACCCGGGCGGCAGCGGAAACCGCGGCCGCTGAAGAAACGCGAGCCAGGGTCGGGATGGAGACTCAGGCCACGGAACAAGCCCGGGCCCGAGCCGAGGCGGAAACCGAAGCCAAGCGGGTAGCGCAGATCCGGGCCCAAGCAGAAGAAGAAGCCATGGCTATGGCGGAAGCCCGGGCACGGGCAGATATCCTGGCCGCGGAAATAGCACAAGCCAGGATGAGCGCCGATGCAGGAGCGCTGGAAGAGGCCCAATTCCGCGCGCACGCCGAAGCCGAGGCGGAACAAGCGGCAAGAGCGCGGGCTGAAGCCGAGGCAGAGGCCAAAACGATCGCTCTCGCGAGAACCGAAGCCGAGACGGCTGCATCGACAGAGGCAGACGCGAGGATCAAGGCCGAAATCAACGCGAAACAAGCGGCATCCGCGCGGGCAAAAGCACAGCAGGAAGGCGCAGCCGCCGCAGTCAGAAGAGCGGCGGCCGACGCCGCTGCTGCGGAAGCGATACTCGCCCGAATTAGAGCAGACGAAAAAGCCTGGGCTATTGCACAGGCCAGAGTGGCAATTCACGCCGGGGCAATATTCGACACCAATGCGCCGGCAAACGCAAAGCCCCCGCGAGCAATAAACGCTGCGACCCCCACGGATGAAATGGCAAAGCCGGTGATTTCCGCGCAAGCACTGAATAAGCCAATGAAATCGGCCCGGTGGCTGACCGCCGCCGCCACGCCGGTAATTCTGATTACCGCGGTCGCCTCGAGCATGACTTACATTTATCCGCCGCGTCCTGATTTGCCGTCCGCAGACAGCGCCTCGATGCAGCGTACTCAACGTTCGGCAGCAGGGGAACCGCCGATCGCCCGCACCTCGGCCGCAGTGGTGGCAGCGCACGCTGACTCATACAACGGAGCGGGAAATATCGCCTGGAACGGCTGGAAGCTCTCTCGCGGGTTGTTAAGCGACCCGGAGAAAATCCGCCCGTAACCTGCGTCTCGACGAACTTCAACGACTGAAAACCAGTCGCAACGGACTATTTGACCTGAATGACTCCCCGGGCGACCCGCTGGGCGATGGGAATTGTGGATTCCACGCCCTCTCCGAATTCGAGGACAGTATAACCGGCGTAGCCGTTTTCCCTGACGATCTGCTCTGCCCGGCGGTAGAAAATTTGCGCGGCCTCTCCGTCCCCGCCGGTGACAAAACGTTTTTTGCGCAGCGAGATCCTGAACCGGTTGTCCCCCATGCGGGCTTCCTCGATCTGCCAGTTGGGACTCAACGGATCCACCGCAAAATAAATCGCCGCTCCCAGCGCCAGCGCCTCGGCGGGTATGGTCAACGACTTCGACAGCACGATTGATTCGTTTGGAATCAGGGGTCTGATGGTATTTCCCCTGCTGTCCGTGCCCAAGGTACCATTGCTACCGGAAGGACCGTTGGTCGCGATCCCGCAACCGGCAAAACCCAGCAGGATGAACAGAATGATGTTACGTTTCATCGTCGCACTTTCCCGTCAAATGTATTCGAACAGCGACAGGCCGGAAACTTTCATAAACGATTTCTGCGCCGCCTCGAGATACACCTGCTGCTGATTGAGCGTGGCGATTGCCTTCGCATAATCCACATCCTGCAATTGCGACAGGGTTTGTTGATATTGCACGGCAAGACCGTCGCCGGCGCTTTGCAAGGCATCCACTTCCTGCAAGCGCGTGCCGATCGCGGCGCGGATGCCGAGAATATTGTCGAAACCGTGGTCGAGATTCAGCAGCGCGGCATTCAGTCCGTTGATCAGCTTGGCGCTGCCGTTCTGGCCGCTCAGCGGCGCCGCCACCACGGCAATCAAATCACCGAGAGTCTTGAACAGGCTCCGGTTGGTGCTCGGCGCCACGGTAAACTGGTCGCCGTCAGCCGGCGTGCCCTGGATCTCCAATTGGAGCCCGTCGAAACTGATGCTGTTGCCACTGGCGTAAGGATTGGCGGTCGAAAGTGTGGTGGCAGTGGTGGTATCGACCACATTGTAGGTAATAGCGCCGGCCACGACCGAGAAAGTGATCTGATAGTCGTGGCCGGTCAGGCTCGCGGGCGTGACGACAGTACCGGGACTGATCACCCCGCTGCCGGAATTCGCCGCGGCTGCCGTGGCCACAAACACGCCATTGCCGTTCTTGATGCGCTCAAAGACGTCGGTGCCGGAATCGCTTACCGCGATCTGGCGCGAGGCGGATGCCTGGATCAGGCGTTGCCCCTGGTCGCCGGAATACTGCACGCCCGCCGCGGTCTGGGCAAACGGCCTGGTGCGCCCCTGATAGCCAGAAAACAAATACTCCCCCGCGCCATCGACGCTGTTCGCCAGACCGATCAATTCGTCGAGCCTGCCGCGCAGATCGGTGGCGAGGCTCGCCCGGTCGCGATCGACGAGAGTCGGATTGCCGGCAGTGAGCGCCACTGCCCTCAAGTCATGAACCAGGCTTGTCACCGCCTGCAATACGCTATCCGCCAGACCGAGACTCGCTGTCGCGTGGTTGCGGTTTTCAGCGTACTGCGTGTTGAGCGATTCAGCCTGCGTAACGTCGAGCGCCCGCGCCGCCGCCACCGGGTCGTCCGCAGGCGTCAGAATGCGTCTGCCGGTCGAGACCTGCTGCTGGGTTTTGAGCAGTCCTTCCTGCTGCCGCAGGATGGAAGTCACGCCGAGTTCATATACGGTGTTGGTGCTGACGCGCATGGCATGGGGTCCTTATCTGTCGAGGTCGAGCAGGGTATCGAACAGCATATTTGCAATCTGAATCACCTTGCCGGCGGCCTGGTACGCCTGCTGATAACGCAACAGGTTAGCCGCCTCTTCATCGAGATTGACTCCTGACAGCGACTGCTGCGCTTGTTCGGTCTGCGCGACCAGGTTCGCCTGCGCCTTGCTGGTCACTTCCAGTTCGCGGGTCTTGTTACCGACCTGGCTCACCAGTTGCCCGTACGCCGACTGGTAAGTCGCGGTGCCGTCGGCAAGAGTGTTCTGAATCTGCAGACTACCCAGGAGCAGCGCGTTGCGGTTATCGGACACGCCATTGCTGTTGGGCCCGATGGTGAACGTGTCTCCCGCAGCCGGGCTGCCGCTGATCTGCACCGTCCAGCCATGGAAACTGATATCGGCACCCGCAGTGTAAGCCTGATTGTTTGCCGGCAAACCAGCGCCCGCGCCCGTCACGTCAAACTGGCCGTCGTACGGTACATGAAATGCAATCGTCACCGGTTGCTGCAGATCGATATCGACCGGCGGCGGTGAATTGACAGTGCCGGCGCTGATGGTCGCCGACCCGGAATTTGTCAGCGCGGCCGCAGTGCGGATCGGAGCGGCAGCAGCGATTTTCCCGGTATCGTTGATCGTCACGGTAATATCGCGCGCGCCGTTGCGCGTCGGCTGGATCACAAAGCTTTCGCCGGCATTGATGGTCGCCGCGGTGATGCTGATGCCATCGAGGCTCAGAGGTGCCGCTCCCGAAGGCAGCACGGCGGAACTGACCGAGGTATTGTCCGACAGCCTTGTCAACGTGTAGTTGGTGCCGTCAAAACCGAATTGATAATCGCTGGTGGTAAGCGCGCCTGAGTCGCTGATGCTCGCGGCAATGCTGGATGCCGGGTTGTTTCCGGCTACCGAAATCACGCCTGGAACCGCGGTGCTAAAAAAATTGCCGCCGATAGCGCCGCTCAGATCCTGCCCCAGGCGGTGCTGGTCGTTGAAGGTTTGCGCGAGACCGATCGCGACGCGTCCAAGCGCATTTTGCGCGCTATCCAGCGTGCCACTGCGGAACGCCAGAGCTCCGCCGAGGCTGCCTCCTTGCAAAGCGCTTTCCGGCAAGGGGATGGTATTGCCGGCAGCAACAAAACCGACCACCGTCTTCGCGGGGTCGGCAGACGAAGCCATCGTCTCGAGAGTGAGGGTCAGCGCACCCAGCACCAGCGCCTGGCCGTTGCCGATGAAAACATTGAAGGTGCCATCGCTTTGCCGCACCCCGGCGATATTGATCACGCGCCCAAGCTCGGCCACCAGCGCATCACGCTGGTCGAGCAGGTCGTTTGCCGGTTGCCTGCTGTTCGCGTCCCCGGTGAGAGCGATGCTCTGGTTCAGGTTGGCAATCTGCTGCGCCAGCGAGTTGATCTCGGTCACACTGCCGGCGATCTGGCTGTTGACGCCGTCGCGGAATTCCGTAAAGCGCTGGTTCAACTCCTGGAACCGTGTTGCCAGCGACTGCGCGCTGCCCAACAATGCCTGACGTGACGGCACCGATGCGGGATTGGCGGCGACATCCTGCAATCCGTTAAAGAAACTCTGCAGCGTCGGCGACAATCCGGCACTCGGGTCCCCAAGCATGTTATTGAGCAGCCTGATCTGGCTGTAATAGCTTTCGAGCTGGCTGCTCTGAGTCTGGGCCTGCGACACCTGACCGGCAAGGAACTGGCTGTAAACGCGCCTCACCGTCGAAACCTGTACCCCCTGCCCGAGGTAACCGGAACCGGTCAACTGGGGACTGTTGCTGCTCTGGACGGTTTGCTGCCGGTTATAGCCCGGTGTAGCGGCGTTGCTGATGTTGTGACCGGTCGTCAGCAGGCCTGCCTGCGCTGCATTGAGGCCCGAAATGCCGATGCCGAAGATGCCGTTTCCCATTTCAGACCCTCAGATTTCCAAGTACCTTTAACGGCAGAACAATCACCTTGTTAAACCGGGCCGGCAATGCAGAATCGACTGGTGCGAGGCGTTCATGTCGTGAGGCTTAGTCGCAGTGTGTTGCCTTGCAGAATCCGCATCAGCTTGTCCGCATACATCGGATCGGTAGCGTATCCCGCCTGCTGCAGGCCGCGCGCAAAACCGGCCGCGTCCTGCCGATCCAGCACCGCCGCGTAACGCGGGTTGCCGCGCAGCAGGTTCCCATAGTCGCGAAACGCTTCGGCATAGGAGTCATAGGCACGGAATTTTTCCACCGTCTTCTGCAGTGTGCCGTTTATGTGCTCGGTGGTGACCGTCTCAACCACGGGTCCTGACCAGTTGCGGCCGGCCTTGATGCCGAACAGGTTGAAGCTCGGGTTGCCGTCAGCGCGCCGGATCTCGTGTCTGCCCCACCCGGATTCCAGCGCCGCCTGGGCCACGACGAATTGCGCCGGGATCCCTATCGCCTGGCCTGCGTCCCTTGCATAGTTCCAAACCTTATTCACGAACTCCCGCGCCGCAGGCGGAATGAAAGCGCCACTTTGCGGCGCCGGAGCGGGATTTGCCGCGGGTGCCGGTGCCGCCGCCGGGGGTTGCGGCGCAACCGGGACAACCGCGCGGGTCAATTGCCTGATCATGATATCGGCAAGGCCGATCCCCTTCGCAGACAGGTTCTGCGCCAGTTGCTGATCCAGCAGCGAAGTGTAGAGCCGGGTTTGCTCGCTGTTGAACGGCCCGTCCTGGGGTGTCGCTTCCCGCATGCTTTTGAGCAGCATATTCATGAACAGCGCCTCGAACTGCCGCGCCGCGCCCTTCAGCGCCTGGTCCGGATCTTTCTTCGCCTGCAGGCGTAACCGGTCAACGCTCTGGGCGTCGACCGCCAGCGCCCCTGAGATGTCGAACGAATTAATCATGTCAAATGGTTTTTCAAATAATCTCCAGATCGGCGCGCAACGCGCCCGCCGCTTTGATCGCTTGCAGGATCGCAAGCAGGTCCTGGGGCGTGGCGCCGATCGCATTCAGCGCCTTCACCACGTCTTGCAGCGACACACTGTTCGGCACCATCACCAAGCCACCTTTGTCGGAGCGGATCTCGATCTGCGTGCGTTCCGTCTGAACGGTCTGGCCCAGGGGCGAGAACGGCGCCGGCTGGCTGATTACCGGCTCGCTGCTGATGATCACCGACAGGTTGCCGTGGGCCACGGCAACCGTATCCAAAGTGACGGACTGATTCATCGCCACCGATCCGGTACGGGCATTGATGATGACTTTCGCCATCGATTGTGCCGGTCTCACTTCGAGACTCTCGACCTGGGACAGAAATGCGACGCGCTGGTCGCTGCCGGCGGGTGCCTGGACCTGGATTACGCGGCCATCGAGAGCGGTGGCGATACCTTGACCCAAGTTGCCGTTGATGACGTCCACAATGCGCCGCCCCGTGGTGAAATCAGTCGTGCTCAATTCCAGGTGGATAAAGTCGCCTTGTCCCAGCGGCGTTGCCACTGCGCGCTCCACGGTTGCGCCGGCGGTGATGCGGCCCACGCTCAAGTGATTGACCTGGACGCTGCTGCTGCCGCTGGCGGAAGATGCGCCTACCCCGCCCACCAGCACATTGCCTTGGGCCATCGCATAGACCTGGCCGTTCGCTCCCTTCAGCGGAGTCATCAGCAACGTGCCGCCGCGCAAACTCTTGGCATTGCCCATGGATGACACGGTCACATCAATGGTTTGCCCCGGCTTCGCAAATGCCGGCAGGGTGGCAGTCACCATCACCGCGGCCACATTGCGCAATTGCAGGCTGGTGCCGGGTGGCAGATTCACGCCCAGTTGCCCCAGCATGCTGGTAATGCTCTGCACGGTGAACGGAGTCTGAGTGGTCTGGTCACCGCTGCCGTCGAGGCCCACGATCAGGCCGTAGCCGATCAACTGATTGCCACGAATGCCCTGGATCGTCACCAGGTCCTTGATGCGTTCGGCGCGGGCTTCGTTCGCGCCGAAGACGAAGAGGAAGGCAAGCACAAGCACCGCAAGATAGGCGATCCAAAACACGCCTGCGGCATTGGGAACCAGCTTGCGTAAGCCTGCGCTCCCTGCGACCGATACCGGATGGTTGCCCACCAGCCACTCCACCAGCCACGCCACTATCCGCTCCAATACTGCGATCATCGGTTCTCCTTGCCCCTCACTGCTCACCTCTCACGTTTCGCTCAAAACGGCAGAAACGACATAAAGAATCGCGACAGCCATCCCATCGTCTGGGCTTCGTCTATGTAACCGTTGGCGCGATACTCGAGGCGGGCGTCCGCCACCTGCACCGATGACACGGTGTTGTTGTTGACGATGGTGGTGGGGTTCACTACCCCGGAGAAGCGGATGAATTCCGAACCCTGGTTGATGCCCACCTGCTTTTCGCCGCTCACCAGCAGATTGCCGTTGGCCAACACCTCCATCACTGTGACGGTGATGGTGCCGGTAAAGTCGTTGTTGCTCGCGCTTTCACCCTTGCCATCAAACGTATTGGCCGAACTCGCTGCCAAGGTGGAATTCTGGAAGCTCTTGCCGGGCAGGCCGCTGATTGTTGGCGCCGAGAAGCTATTGCTGCCCGTGCGGCTGGCATTGCTGTTGGATTTCTTGCTGGCGTTGGTCTTTTCATTAATGGCAATGATCAACGTATCGCCGACGTTGCGCGCCCGGCGGTCTTCAAACAGCGGCGCGTAGCTGGCGCCGGCCTGGGTGCTGTGGGCCACCTGGTAGATGCCGCCGCTGGCTTCCGCCGGCGCAGGCTGAACCATCGGCCGCGCTGAGATCGGCTGGTGCACGTTGGTCGGCGGCGTGATGGCGCAGCCGGACAGCGCAAAAGTGGCGACGGCGGCCGCAAGTACGAGTTTGATACGGATGGGTTTCATCGTGCAGCGCTTACAGTTGCGCCAGTTTTTGCAGCATCTGGTCGGAAGTCTGGATCGCTTTGGAATTGATCTCGTAGGCGCGCTGCGTCTGGATCATGTTCACCAGCTCCTCCACCACGTTGACGTTGGAGGTTTCCACATAGCCCTGACTCAACAGGCCAAGGCCGTTGGTCCCCGGCGTATTGGGATTGGGCGTGCCGCTGGACGCCGTCTGCAGGTAAAGGTTTTCACCGAAGCCCTGCAGCCCCGCCGGATTGATAAAACTCACCAGTTGCATGCTGCCCACCTGGGTAGGGGTAGCCGCCCCCGGAACTACCACCGACACCGTGCCGTCCCGGGCAATGGTGATGCTCAAGGCGCCGGGCGGAATGGTGATGGCCGGCTGCAGGTGAAATCCGCTCGACGTAACGAGTTGCCCCTGGGCGTCGGATTGAAACGAACCATCGCGGGTATAAGCGGTGGTGCCATCAGGCAGCAGCACCTGTAAGAAACCATTGCCCTGAATCGCCACATCCCGCGTATTGCCGGTCTGTTGCAGGTTGCCCTGGGTGAAGATGCGTTCCGTCGCCACCGGCCGTACGCCGGTGCCGATCTGCAGGCCGGACGGCAACTGGGTCTGCTGCGAAGACTGGGCGCCGGGCTGGCGCAGGGTCTGATAGAGCAAGTCCTCGAACACCGCCCGCGCCCGCTTGAAACCGTTGGTGCTGACGTTCGCCAGATTGTTGGCGATGACGTCCATCTGGATCTGCTGCGCGTCCAGGCCGGTTTTCGATATCCATAGCGAACGAATCATCTTTTATCCCCTCAAATCCATTATCTGGCCAGCCTTGCTCGAATTGTTCTCGGCGCTCTGCAGCATTTTCATCTGCATGTCGAACTGGCGCGCGAGCGCGATCATGTTCACCATCTCATGTACGACATTGACATTGCTGCCTTCCAGCGCACCGTCGATCAGCGTCACGCCCGCATCCGCCGGCGCTGCTTCGCCGCCGCGCAGGCGAAACAAACCGTCGCTGCCTTTCACCAGCTGGCCCTCCGGGGGATTGACCAGCTTGATGCGGCCGACGACCGCCACCGTGCTCGGTTGCAGCCCGGTCGGCACCACCGAGACCGTGCCGTCCTTGGCGATCGTAATGTTGCTGTCGGGTGGGATCGAAATCGCGCCGCCATCGCCTTGCACGTTAAACCCGTTGCGGGTCTGCAGCACGCCATTTGGGCTGATCTGCAGACTGCCGTTGCGGGTGTAAGCCTCGCTGCCGTTTGCCAGTTGCACCGCGATCCAACCCGATCCCTGCACCGCCACATCGAGGTCACGGTTTGTCTGCTGGATCGCGCCCGCGGCAAAGTTCGCGCCTATTGAGGAATCCACCACGAAAGTGCGGGTTGGCGCGCCGGCGCCGAATACCGGCACCGCGCGGAAGGTGTTGGTTTCGGCGCGGTATCCGGTCGTCGCGGCATTGGCCAGGTTCTGCGCCACGGTAGCCTGCTGGCTCAACGTGTGCGACGCTCCGGTCATCGCCGTGTAAATTAAACGGTCCATGGTTATTTCAGGTTAACCAGCGTCTGCAACACCTGGTCCTGGGTTTTGATGCTCTGGGCGTTGGCTTGGTACACGCGCTGGGCCGTAATCATGGCCACCAGCTCGGCGGTGAGGTCAACGTTGGAATCCTCGAGGGCGGCCGACTGCAACGCGCCGAGGCTGCCGGTGCTCGGCACGCCGACGATCGGCAACCCGGATCCCGAGCTTTCGCCCCATTGGTTCTGGCCCTCGGGCTTGAGGCCCTGGGGATTATTGAAATTGGCCAGGACCACCTGCCCGAGCGTTTTGGTCTGGCCGTTGGAATAACTTCCCTTCATTACGCCATTAGCAGCCACCGTAAATGCCGACAGGCGTCCGGAGGTATAACCGTCCTGGGT
>JACPTJ010000282.1 GCA_016192835.1 Betaproteobacteria bacterium | reverse complement strand
ACGCTTTGGCAAGCGGCACCGCGCGCTTGCCGAGATCCGGGCGCTGGGGATGATTGGGCGCAAAACATTCTTCTTCCGTGCCATCGGGATAGTTGTCGATCACGAGCTTGACGGGGTCGAGCACTGCGATGCGCCGCTCGGCGCGCTCGTTCAAATCCTCGCGCATGCAGTCTTCGAGCACGGCGATGTCGATCCACGAGTCGGATTTGGCCACCCCGATGCGGTCGGCGAAGCGGCGAAAGCCCTCGGGCGTGTAGCCGCGGCGGCGCGTGCCGGCGAGCGTCGGCAGACGCGGATCGTCCCAGCCGGTGACGTGATTTTCCGCGACGAGCTGGATCAGCTTGCGCTTGGAGAGTACCGTGTAAGTGAGATTGAGCCGCGCGAACTCGATCTGCTGCGGCAGCGGCCTCGCAAGCAATCCGCCTTCCGCCAGCCGCCCGAGCAGCCAGTCGTAGAAAGGGCGCTGGTCTTCGAACTCGAGCGTGCAGATCGAATGGGTGATGCGCTCCAGCGCGTCTTCGATCGGATGCGCGTAGGTGTACAGGGGGTAGATACACCACCTGTCGCCCGTGCGGTGGTGCGTGGCTTTCCTGATACGATAAATCACGGGGTCGCGCAGGTTGACGTTGGGGGCAGCCATGTCGATTTTCGCGCGCAGCACCATGCTGCCGTCGGCGTGCTTGCCGGCGCGCATTTCACGGAACAGCCGCAACGATTCCTCTGCGGGGCTGTCGCGCCACGGGCCCGCTTTGCCCGCTTCGGTGAGCGTGCCGCGGCTCGCGCGCATCTCTTCGGGCGTCTGCCGGTCGACGTAGGCGTGGCCTGACCGGATCAGATACTCGGCCGCTTCATACATGAAGTCGAAGTAGTCGCTGGCGTAGTAAAGGTGCGAGGTCCCCGCGTGTTCCCACCCGAAGCCCAGCCAATGCACCGCGGCGATGATCGAGTCGACGTATTCCTGTTCTTCTTTCTCCGGATTCGTGTCGTCGAAGCGCAGGTGGCACGCGCCGCCGTAATCGCGCGCGAGCCCGAAATTCAGGCAGATCGATTTGGCGTGGCCGATATGCAGATAGCCGTTCGGCTCCGGCGGGAAGCGCGTGCGGATTGTCGCCGCATCGGGAGCGCCGTGCTCGTGTTCCGCCGCCGCGCCAGGCCTGCCGCCCCAGCGCCGTGCGGCGTACTTGCCGCTCTTCAGGTCCGCCTCGATAATAGTGCGGATGAAGTTCGTCGCGTGCGGCGCGGATGCGGCGCCGGTCTTGGCATTGCGGGAAGCGTCAGGCATGGACCATCCGGGATGGCGAATGCACGTATTCTAAACGATGCTGCCGCCGCCTACCCGGCACAAAAACCCCCGGCGCATGGCCGGGGGCAAAAAGCCGGCGGCGTAGGAGGAGTACCGCTCGCCGTGCTTGGGGAGGTAGTCAATTCCGAATGATGTTAGTCTAGCCCTGTAAGCAATCTCCCCGTTTGACCTGGATCAACATCGTGTCAATGTAAGGAAAGGTCTGGCCGAGGCGGCGGTTGACGATTGCCTGCAAGCCGCTAATATCTGGTCTGCAGCAGTTCTTCTGCTAACTCGTCGGCGTCAGGGGCAGTCATGACTGGAGTATGGATCGCACTTGGGATCGGGGCCTTTATCATCGTTCTGGATTGGCATTTGGCCACCAAGCCGGATGAGAGGGACAAGCACAAGCGCAGGAAGCCGCTCTCGCCTGTCGGCTGGAAACACTTGCGGGATCTCTTCGTAATGACGCTCGTCGCTGCGGGGGTGGTCTGGTTCTTGTCGTGATTCTTCAGCCAGGGAACTGAATACGCCACGATCTTCACGCGCCCGCCATTTTTCCCACACGCCGTGCTATTGCTTGCCTTCCAGCCGCAGCAGCGCGTGCACTATTTCCAGCACCATTTTTTTATGCGGGTCGTTCAGTAACTCGAATTTTTTCGTCACCCAACCGGGCTCTATTTTATATGGCGCGGCATCCTGCTTTGCCGTCATGTGTGCCCGGTCTTCCTTGCGCTCGGCCTCGCCGAACCTGAGCCATTGCGGGGGCACATCCAGCCACAGCGCCAGGGCGCGGATTTTGTCCTGCGAGGGAAGCGACTTGCCGGCGAGCCACTTCCTGACCGCCTGGGTCGTCACCGGATCGCCGTGATAGCGCAGATTGAATTCCCGGGCGATGCGGGTCGGGCTGCCGGCATCCACGCGCGCCCTGCGCATGGCTTCTTTGAGCCGCTTGCTGAAACCCTGCTTTTCGTCCGCGAGAGTCATGCCTGGAAAAGTACCACCAAGCAGGGCGGCAAGCGGTTACCGATGGTTGCCTATTATTGTAACCGATAGTAGCATCCAAATACGACGTTTGCATCATCGGGCAAGTCAACTGACGGCCCAGTTACCCATTCTATGACCTGGCAAAAACATAGTCTCGTCAAAGTGATCGAGCAAATTCCGATCGGCGTGGCGGTCGCCCTGCCGGATGGAACGATCGAATATGCCAATCCCTGCCTGCGCCGGCTGCTCGGCGTAAGCGCGGCGCAATTGCCAGGGGTCGATTTGGCGCAGTTCAGGGTGGCCGGGGCCGTCCCCCCGCGCGAGGAGGTCAGGCAGTCGCTGCTTGCCGGGCTATCCTGGCAGGGAGAGACTCAGTTCCGAACGGAAAAGGGCGAGGCACGCTATGTTCTGGAGTCGGTCTATCCCCTGTATGACGAAACGGGAACAATGACCCACTTCATCCACTTCCTGCAGGATATCGTCGCGCTCAAATACACGGAAATGGGGAAGCACGCCATGTTCTGGAGTCGGTCTATCCCCTGTTCGACGAAACGGGAACGATGACCCACTTCATCCACTTCCTGCAGGATATGGTCGCGCTCAAATACGCGGAAATGTTGAGCGGCCTGGCGTTCTACGACAGTCTCACCGGGTTGCCGAACCGCTATCTGTTCAACGATAGATTGGCCCGGGCCATGGCCACGGCACAGCGCAGCCGCAGCGGCTTCGCGCTGCTGTACATCGATATCGATCACTTCAAGCGCGTCAACGACACGCTGGGGCATGACGCCGGAGATGAATTGCTGCGCCAGCTGGCGTCCCGCCTCAAGCAGAGCCTGCGCGAAAGCGATACCGTGGCGCGTCTGGGCGGCGATGAATTCGTCGCCGTTCTCGAACACGTCGCCGATGCGCGCGTTGCGGTGGGGGCGGTCGAAAAACTGCTTGCGGAGTGCAGCGGCTGCTACGAACTGGGTGGAAGCGAGCGGAAGGTGACGCTGAGCGTCGGCATCAGTTTGTATCCGGCCGATGCGGGCGATACGGAATCATTGCTGAAATGCGCCGACGCGGCGATGTATCGCGCCAAAGCCGCAGGCAGGAATGGCTACCACCTGCACGAGCCGCACCGCGCGGATCAATACCGGCTCGCGTAGGACGCCCGGCGTTTGCCGCACCCCTCTCGGGCTGTTATTGCGACATCGCGATCGGTGTCTGGTTGGCTGCGTGCGCGGCGATCACGTATCGTCTATTCTATACGACCGTGAAAACCTTGACCTTCAAGACCTTGAGCCTGCTCGCCGCGGGCGAATTCCGTTCCGGGCAGGATCTGGCGGCAGCCCTCGGGGTGTCGCGCGGCGCAATCTGGTACGCGTTGCGCGGAGTCGATGAATTCGGCATCGACATTTACCGGGTGCGCGGCCGCGGCTACCGGCTCGCGCAGC
>JACPTJ010000281.1 GCA_016192835.1 Betaproteobacteria bacterium | reverse complement strand
CGGGAAAACCGATCACGCGCGCGCCATTCGCGCCGGCCTCGCGGATCAGGCGGCAGGCCTTTGCCGTCGAGCCCTCGCGATCGAGAAATACCGACGCGGCCTGCACCGCGGCAACTTTCACTATCGGATACTTGTCACCCATAGCGTTTCCAAATCCAAAATAACTACTTTGCCACAGAGATCACGGAGAACACAGAGGAAAACCTCGTGTTGGGTTGTCTCTGTGCCCTCTGCGTCCTCTGTGGCTAGGATTCAGCGCGTAGGATGGGTTGAGGCCGCCAAGGCCGATACCCATCGGAACCGGCGGATGATGGGTATCGCTGCGCTCAACCCATCCTACACTGGCTTGTCCCCCATTTCAGGATAATCCGTCGCCGACATTCACGTTCTCGGATTTCAACTCGATGCCGGAAGCTTTTGCCTGCAGCAGCAGCAATTGCGAGAAATCCTGGTCGTAGCCGTGGCCGATCAGCGTCTGCACCATGTCGCGCGCGATGGATGTCGTCGGCATCGGCACGCCGAGCTCCTTGCCCGCGCCAAGTCCAAGATCGAGGTCCTTGCGCAGCAGCTCGGGCGTGAACGTGACGTGGAAGTCGAGATTGCTCAGCGCCGGCGTCTTGTAGCGCGTGAACATCGAACCCATCACGCTCTGATTGAGAAAATCGAGAAACGCGTGGCGCTGCATTCCCGCTTTTTGCGCGAGGACCGTGATCTCGCACAGGTTCTGGATCACCACGCCGAGCATCACGTTGTGACAGATCTTGGCGATGCGCGAGAGCTCGCCCTCGCCCACATAGGTGACGCCCCGGCCGATGGCCGCAAAGTACGGGTCCACCGCATCGAATGCCGGCCTTGATCACCTTGGCATTGCCCGAGACCGGCGCGGCGAGGAACTTTACGCCATCCCCGGCAAGCTGCTTGCGGATCCCGGCTGACTCCTCGATGGAGATCGAAGTGCTGTCCACCACGATCTTCGGCGCCTTACCCTGCGACAACACCCCGCTCGGTCCGAACAGCACTTCTTTCACGTCCTTGCCGGTCGACACCATCGTGAAAACGATGTCGCACGCCGCGAGATCGGTGAGCGCATCGACCACTTTCGCGCCCGATTTCGCGAGCGGTTCGGCCTTGGCGCGCGTGCGGTTCCACACCGAGATATCGCAACCGGCCTTCGCCAGCCGCTCCGCCATCGCGTAGCCCATGCGGCCGATGCCGATCCAGCCCAGCCGATGCGCCTTCATATTTGCCGCTGCCATGAGTCAGTTCTCCGTAGTCAATATTGGCATTGCCGCCACCAAGCGGGGAGGAAGAGCCCTCAGCCCTGCAGTTCCTGCGTCCAGTCCCGGGTTTCGATGAGGGTCATGACTTCGCGCAGGAACGCCGCGGAGTATGCACCGTCGATCGCGCGGTGATCGAAGGTTTGCGCCAGCACGCCGACCGGCCGGATCGCGATGCTGTCGCCCTGCGGGCCTTCGATCACCACCGGCTTCTTGCGCACGCCGTCGGTGGAAAGGATCGCAACCTGCGGCTGATTGATGATAGGCGCGGTGATCAGCGTGCCGAATACGCCCGAATTCGACAGCGTGTAAGTGCCCCCGGTCATGTCATCGGGCTTCAGGCGATTGTTCCTGGCGCGTTGCGCGAGGTCGTTGATTTCGCGCGCGAGCTGCGGCAGCGATTTGCCCGGCACGTCCTTCACCACCGGCACCACCAGCCCTTCGAAGTTCAGATCGACCGCGATGCCGATGTTGATACGCGGATGCAGCACCAGATCGTCGCCGTCGAGGCTCGCGTTGAGCAGCGGGAACTTGGCGAGCGCGGCCGACACCGCGCACGCGACGAACGGCAGATAGGTGAGAGTGAAGCCTTCGCGCGCTTTCCACGCCGCGCCCGCCGCTTGACGCGCCTGCTCGACCTTCATGAAATCCACTTCCACCGCCTGCAGCACGTGCGGCGCGGGAAATCCACTTCCACCGCCTGCAGCACGTGCGGCGCGGTCGTCCATGACTTGAGCATGTGATCGCGGGTGCGCTTGCGCACGGTGTTGAGCGGCTTGCGGGTCTGCGCCCCCACAGAGTACACCGCCGGGGGTTCCGTACGCATCGTACCGGCAGGTCCACGGGCCCCGCCCCGCTCGACGTAACCGATGATGTCATCGCGCGTGAGGCGGCCGTCGCGCCCCGTGCCACGGATATCGGCCGGATTGAGCCCATGCTCGGCGATCAGCCTGCGCACGACCGGCGACAGCCGCCCGCCGGCGGCGGCCGGTGCAGGGTGCGGGGCGGGCGCCATTGCCGGCTGCGGCGCGCCGGTCGCAACGCCAGCGGGCTGCGCGGCGAAGGCCATCGCGCCGGCGCCCGCACCGCTTTCCCGGATCACGGCAAGGCGCGCGCCGACCTTCGCCGTCACGCCCTCCGCTACCAGGATTTCGGTGACGATGCCGCTCGCCGGCGCCGGAATCTCGGTGCTTACCTTGTCGGTTTCCACGTCAAACAACATCTCGTCCGCTTTCACCGCGTCGCCGACTTTCTTGTACCAGCGGGCGACGACGCCCTCGACGACCGTTTCGCCGAGTTGCGGCATGATGACGTCCATCAGTTCACCTAACGTAGATTGCTCAAAATTGCTTCAACGCAAACTCGTGCTTGGAGTGCAGGGTGAATGAGTGAACCCCCTCACCCCGACCCTCTCCCCCGGTAACG
>JACPTJ010000019.1 GCA_016192835.1 Betaproteobacteria bacterium | reverse complement strand
ATGTTGTGCGCGCGGGTCGGAATATGTCCCGCAAATCCGTCGATGCCGGAAATATGTATCAATCGCCCCCAGCCGCGCGCTTTCATGTCCGGGATGACGGCACGCGCCATGTAGAAGCAGGAATTGAGATTGGTATTGAGCGTGCCGTGCCAATCTTCCAGCGAGATGTCGAGAAAAGGCTGTTTGCGGCGCATAGACACATTGGAGACGGCGATATCGACCGCCCCGAACAGCGCCTTCGCTTTCGCCACCATATCGGCGATCGCGGCGGGATCACTCACATCGGCCATAATACCTGCCGCGTTACCTCCCGTGGCTTTGATCTCCGCAACCACCGCGTCCACGATTGCGCGGTTGCGGTGACCGTTTATTATTACGCTTGCGCCCTCGCGCGCGAAATGCAAAGCGATTGCGCGTCCGACATTCTGCCCTGATCCGGTTACGACAGCCGTACGGCCGGCGAGCGGCCCGCTCGCCTTCGTAGATTGATTTGTCACTGTGGGTTCCTCCGTCCTTTGGTTTAGTATGTGAATACTACTTGATACACGGCAGGTGGCACATCGGTATTCTGCTACAGCCGGGCAGCAGGACGCGTGAGTGCCAATCACGCAAGTCCGCTTGGAGGAATACTAGCAAATGCGGGGGCACGGTGGTTGGCGTTTTAACCATTGGAACTCGTCCCAGTGACAGATATTCTCGCCCATAATGTATTCAACCGGGGAGGGTGATGCATGGATTTCCACTTGCCTGACGAAATACGCATGATGCGTGATACCGTTGCGCGCTTTGTGCGACGCGAGCTGATGCCTCTCGAATCGCTGGTGATCCGGCGCGAGGCGGAGCGCGGCCTGGGGGATGCGCCGCTCATTCCACCCGAGATGGAAGCGGAGCTTCAGGAGAAGGCGCGCAGCATCGGGCTCTGGGGCATCGATGTGCCGGAAGAGTACGGCGGGCAGAATCTCGGCTACCTGATGAAGTGTGTCGTCTGGCAGCAGCTACGTTACAGCATTGTGCCTTTCGTGCTGCCGCCTGACAGCCCGAACCTGTACCTTCTGAAGCAGGCTTGCCGGGGCGATCAGATCAAGGAATACCTGGAGCCGTACGCG
Source organism: Betaproteobacteria bacterium (assembly GCA_016192835.1). Lineage (GTDB taxonomy): Bacteria > Pseudomonadota > Gammaproteobacteria > Burkholderiales > SG8-41 > PALSA-1004. The sequence goes on along the minus strand of JACPTJ010000019.1, from coordinate 26,418 downwards.
CGAGGAGAGAAGAAAAGCTGTATCGCGATTACCGAGCCGTCGGCGGGATCGGATGCGGCAGGCATAAAGACTCGCGCGGAGCGGAAAAACAATAAATGGGTCATCAACGGCTCGAAGATCTTTATCAGCCACGCGCGCAAGGCCGATTTCATCATCGTCATTGCGGTCACCGATCCCGCCAAGCGCGCGCGCGGCGGCATGACGGCCTTCCTGGTCGACAAGGGCACGCCGGGCCTCAGTATCCCCTCGAATTTTGCAATGATCGGCGAATACGCGCCGTATGCGATTTACCTGGACAATGTTGAAGTGGGGGACGACAAAGTCCTGGGCGAGGTGGGGCAGGCATTCGCGCCGATGCAGAACCGGCTCAGCGTGCGTCGCATGGAACTGGCGGCACGCAGTCTCGGTATGGCCGACCGGTGCCTTCAACTGATGATCGAGCAGGCCAATCGGCGATCGACCTTTGGCGCACTGCTTGCCGATCGGCAGGCGGTCCAGTGGTGGATCGCCGACAGTTATCAAGAAATGGAGATGTGCCGGTTGCTCATGTATCGCCTCGCGTGGCGCCTCGACCAGGGCGCACAGGATTTCCGTCTCGATGCTTCGATGGTGAAGCTGCAGGCAACGGAGATGTTGCAACGCGTGGTGGACCGCGCGATCCAGTTGTATGGCGGCATGGGGCTGTCGAAAGAACTGCCGCTGGAATACATCTATCGCGTGGGTCGCGTCTACCGCGTCGTCGAGGGCGCCAGCGAAGTGCACCGCTGGGTACTGGCGCGGAATCTGCTCAAAAACGGCGTGCCAGCAGACTGAGTCTCCGGACGGAATCTGTATCTGCTAATATCGGCCCAACCAGCTCAATCGTACCCGAATCGGCCGATTCGCCTGGTCGCACCGAATGCCGCGGGCGGCGGTACGGATACAGGCTGCTGCGACAGCGCGCGCACGCTCCGCCATGGTGCGGTCAGCATGCGCTGTGATGAGTCACTGCTCGTTGATCTTGGGAGAACAAGATGGCACGACCCGTTGTAAAGACCCCGCTTTGTGACTTGCTCGGCATCGAATACCCGATCTGCCTCGCCGGGATGGGTTCGCGTGGCAAAGCGACGCCGCCCGAGCTGGTGGCTGCTGTCTCCGAGGCGGGCGGATTGGGGGTAATCGGCGGATCAGGAATTCCCGCACCTGAACTGCGCGAGATCATACGCAAGGTACGCACCATGACCGATAAACCGATAGGGGTGGATCTGTTGCTGCCGGCGAAGCTCGCCGAGGCGCCGCCCACCCGCTCGGCCGTACGCGAGGAGATCAAAAAAAAGTTTCCCGACCACTATGCATTCGTGCGTAAGCTGATGGAGCAGCACAAGATTCCCGAGGCGATCGTGGACAACGACATGGTGGTTTCGTCCGGTCCGTCGTCCAGCGGACAGAAGACGCCACATGAAGAGCAGGTCGACGTGGTGCTTTCGGAGAACGTACAGGTGTTCGCGGCCGGACTGGGCGACCCTTCCTGGGTGGTACCCCTCGCTCGCAAGAAGGGCGTCAAGGTCATGGGGCTCGTGGGCACGGTACGGAATGCGCAACGGCAAGTAAAAGCGGGCGTGGATATTATCGTCACGCAGGGTTACGAAGCCGGTGGACACACCGGTTCGATCGCCAATTTTCCGCTGATTCCGCAAGTGGCCGACGCGGTAAGGCCTCTGCCTGTAATCGCGGGCGGCGGAATCGCAGACGGCCGTGGTATCGCCGCTGCGTTTTCGTTAGGCGCGGTGGGCGTCTGGGTTGGCACAGCGTTCCTCGTCTCTCACGAATGCCGGATTCCCGAACGCTCCAAGGAGGAAATTCTCCATGGCGGTTCAGAAGATTTCGTGATTTCCCGCACCTACACCGGGAAAACCATGCGCTCGTTCAAGAACGATATCATCAAGGCCTGGACGGATTCCGGTCTGCAGCCGTTGCCAATGCCTTACCAGAAGATCATGATGGATGACTTCAACGAGGCTGCGGCGCGCGCTGGAAGGTGGGATCTGCGCAGTAACCCCGCCGGACAGATCTCTGGCATGGTGAAGGAGCGCAAGCCCGCAAAACAGATCATGGAGGAGCTCGTGGAGAGCACCGTGCGCGCCCTGCATCACGTGCGAAACAGCGTAAATGTCGGCTAGCATCCACGATGAAAAGCAAGTCCAAACCGGTCCTGCAAGTTCATAGAGAAGGCGCCGTTCAGATCGTGCGCCTCGCCGATCAGCCGACTCGCAATTCGCTCTCCGACAGAATGCGTGTGGATCTGCCCAATGCGCTGCAACAGGCGGCTGCTGATCCACGGGTCCGTGTGCTCTATCTCACGGGCACCGGCCGCTCGTTCTGTTCGGGCGGAAATCTCAAGAGCCTCAAGACGCTCCAGACACCGTGGGAAGTGCACGAGCGCTTTCGCAAACTGGGCTCGTGGTTGATGCCGTTCCTGCGCTTTGAAAAACCGGTCGTGGTGGGCTTGAATGGTCATGCGGTGGGCGGCGGTGTGGGCCTGGCGCTTGGCGGTGACGTTCTCATTGCAGCCGAAAGCGCAAAATTGATTTCCGGTTTTTTTCGCGTTGGCGTCATACCCGATGTCGCGGTGATGTACACGCTGCCCCGCCTCATTGGCCTTGCACGTGCGAAGAATTTTCTCTTCAGCAACGGAACGATCACCGCGCAACAAGCGGTCGAAATGGGGCTTGCGGCAGCCGTTGTTCCCGATGGCCAACTCGATGCAGTATGCCTGGCAAGAGCCCGTGAGCTCGCGGACGGACCGGCAAGAATAATGGGGCTGGCAAAACTGTTGATGGCGCACAGTTTCGAAACGAATCTGAACGAGATGTTTTTGCTGGAAGGGCTTGGCCAATCACTCGCGATGTCCAGTACAGAGTGTCAGGAAGGCATCAAAGCCATGATGGAAAATCGGCCGGCCCGGTTCCATCCCGATACGTGACCTCGTTCGGATTGAGACAAGGAGGGAGGATCGATATGAAAATAGCAGGGCCGGTACGCCTTTTCCTGATTGCATGCATTGCTGGCTGCGCAACGCCGGCGGCTGCGCAATCCCAGACCCCCGTGCCAAAGAGCGGCTATCCCGATAAATCGATTCGGCTGCTGGTGGGCGTTCCCCCCGGCGGGAGCACCGATATCACCGCACGCATCGTGGCGGGCAAATTGTCCGAGGCGCTTGGCCAGCAGATCGTCATCGACAACCGGGGGGGCGCAGGCGGCATCATCGCCGGGGAAATCGTCGCGCGCGCAGCGCCCGACGGCTACACGCTGTTGTTCCCCTACGCCGCGCATGTCTCCACGCCGTTCCTGTACAAGAATATTCCCTACGATGCGGCTGCGAGCTTCACGGCCATTACCCAGGTGGCGACACAACCGGTATTGCTCGTCGCTACCGCGTCGCTGCCGGCTAACTCGGTCAAGGAACTCATCGCCTATGCCAAGGCGAATCCAGGCAAGTTGAGCATCGGCATCTCTTCGGCGGGCGGCTCGGGTCACATCGCATCGGAGCACTTCAAGCAACTGACCGGGACCCAAATCACATCGATTATCTACAAGGGCGCCGGACCTGCGGTGGTGGCGTTGATGAGCGGGGAAGTCCAGCTCGCGTTTTCCGCCACCTCCGGCACGATGCCCTTCATCAAGCAGGGCAAGATAAAAGCGCTCGCGACGGGGACCAAACAGCGTCTCCCCTATCTGCCCGACATCCCCACGCTCGACGAAGCCGGGTTGAAGGGCATCGAGGCCGCCGCCTGGCAAGGCCTGCTCGGGCCGGCCGGGCTGCCGCGCCCGATCGTCAATCGCCTTTACACCGAAGTTGCAAACGTGCTGCGGCTGCCTGAGGTGCGCGAGCGCCTTGCGGCGACCGGAACCGATCCGGTCGGCAGCACACCCGAGGAGTTCGCGGCCGAAATCAGGCGCCAGTTGGACCTATTGGGCAAGGTCATCAGGGCAGCCGGCATGAAGGCGCAGTGAGGAGATTTTCAGATGCCTGACCTGCGTTCCTTGCTGTCGCCACGCAGCATTGCGATTATCGGGGTTTCGGAAGATCCGAAAACGATTCGCGGCCGGCTGTTGCGCGTAATGCTCGAACGCGGTTTTGCCGGGCCGATTTATCCGGTAAGCCGCAAGCTGGCGGAGGTGCAGGGCCTGCGCACTTACGCTTCCCTCGCGGAGCTGCCGCAACGCGTGGATCTGGCCATTCTGTGCACGCCCGCCGAGGCCGTTCCCGAAGTGCTGGAAGAGTGCGGGCGCGCCCACATTCCCGCCGCCCTGATCATTGCATCGGGATTCGCGGAAGGCGGCGGCGAGGCGGGAGGCGCGCTGCAACGCAGGTTGCGCGAGATTGCCGAGGCTTACGACATTGCCGTGTGCGGGCCGAATTCGACGGGCTTTCTCAACACCTTCGCGCCGCTTGCCGCGTGTTTCAGCCCGACGGTGGAGAACGCCGGCATATCGATTTCCCCGCCCGCGGAGACGGCAAGACGCATCGGCGTGACATCGCAAAGCGGGGGATTCACGTTCGCGTTTCTGAGCCGCAGCCAGCAGCGTCCGATCGGCTACAGCTACATGGTGAGCAGCGGCAACGAAGCGTGCCTGGACGGCGCCGATTACGTCGATTTCATGATCGACGACGCGCGCACCGACGTTTTCCTGATGTATATGGAAGGGGCGGCGCGCCCCGCCCGGCTGCTGGCGAGCGTCGCCAAGGCGGCGGACGCGGGAAAGCCTTTGATCGTGCTGAAGGCGGGCCGCACCGAGGTGTCCAGACGCGCCGCGGCTTCCCACACCGGGGCGATGAGCGGCGAGGCCGCCGCTTTCCGCGCGGTTTTCCGCGAGTACGGGGTGGTGGAAGCCGACGACATAGATCAAATGCTCGATACGGCGACCGCGTTCACCTTCTGTCCGCTGCCGCACGGCAGCCGCGCTGCTGTCGTCAGCGCCTCGGGCGGCGGCGCGGTCCTGATGGCGGATGCGCTCGCCGCGCAGGGACTGGAACTGCTGCCTTTCGATGCGCGGACGCGATCGGAAATCGGGGCGTTTCTTCCCGCCTACGGCAGCGCGCAGAATCCGATCGATCTGACCGCGACGGCCATTCGCGATATCGGCTATGCGCGCATCATCGATATCGTGCGGCGCTGCGCGAGCGTCGACATGATCGTCGTGATCGGCTCGCTTTCCTACGAATACGGCATCGAAAAGGATCTTGACGCGCTCAAGCGCGTCGCCGGCAAGAGCGACAAGCCGATCGTGTTTTGCACGTATTCGACCGCTTCGGCGCGCGCAATCAGTTTGCTCGCGAGCGCCGGTATCGCGGTGTATACCTCGATGCCCGGGTGTGCGCGCGCGTTACGCTCGCTGGCGGACTACGCGGCATTTCAGCGTCGCTGGAAGCGCGACCGGCAGTTCATGCGCGAGGCGCCGCTGCGCCCGCCGGCGCCGTCATCGCGCCTGGCTGCCGCCGGGCGCATGATTTGCGAGGCCGATGCCAAGGAAATACTTGCCGAGTACGGTGTGCCGCGGACGGCGGAACGTCTGGTCCAGTCGGCCGACGAGGCGGTCGCGGCTGCGGCCGAGATCGGCTATCCCGTCGCGCTTAAAGCACAGTCCCCGGAACTGCCGCACAAGACCGAGGCAGGCGCGGTGGTCCTCTCTCTCGCCTTGGAACCCGCGCTCCGAGAGGCCTACGAAGGCGTGATGCAGCGCCTGCCGCGGCCCGCCAGACAGTGTTTGCGCGGCATGCTGGTGCAGCGGATGGCGCCTTCCGGTGTCGAGGTGATCGTCGGCATCAATCGCGACCCGCAGTTCGGGCCGATGATGATGATCGGTCTGGGCGGCGTTCTCGTGGAACTCATGCAGGACTTCGTGCTCGCGCCGGTGCCGGTGACCCAGGAGCGGGCGCAGGAGCTCATCCGCACGTTGCGCGGCGCGCGGGTCTTCGACGGGCTGCGCGGCAGGCCGGCGGTCGACGTGGAAGCGCTCGCGGCGCTCGTTGCGCAGCTCTCGCGGTTCGCAGCCGAGCACTCCGAGGTGATCGAGGAAATCGACCTTAATCCGGTGATCCTGCATGAGCATGGTTTGTCGATTGTGGATGCACTCATGGTCAAGGCCGGGGAATTCGTCCTTTCGGGAGCGACCCGTGCCGTTGCCGCGTGAGGGGGCTGCGGGGCGGGCTGGCGGGAGGTTTTCATCGTTCCCGCGGTCGCATCCGCTGATGCCGGAAAGCCGGTTTTTCTCAACGATCGGAGCATGACCCGTGAAACCTGCTACATCCCATGCCATTGATTCATCGGTAAAGACCTTGCCTATCGAACGGCTGGATATCATTCCTCTCGACCTGACGCCCAGCAAGAAGCGCAGAATACCGACGGGCGCTCTCAGCTACGGCGGCGCCGGCAGCTGGGTCGGCCGGCCGGTTCTGGTTAAGGTCAGCGCGGGGGGGCATCAGCGGCTGGGGCGAGGGCCACCCGATCAATCCGTTCATGGGGGAAACCGCGTCCAGCATGTTCGCGAGCCTGCGCGATTTCTACGGCCCGCTTTGCATCGGGCGCGACGCGTTTCAGATCGAGAGCATCCTGCGTGATTGCGAAAACCGGTTGCCGCGAAATCCCGGCGCCTTGGCGGTGCTGGATATCGCACTGCACGATCTGATAGGAAAAGCGCTCAATATTCCGGTTCATGCGCTGCTCGGCGGCGCATGCAGGGATCGCATCGCGCTCGAGTGGTCGGTGGGGCTCGATAACGATAAGGCCATGATCGATGAGGCGGTCATGGCGGTCGAGAAATTCGGCGTCAAATACGTGTGCGTGAAAGTAGGGCCGGCGGAAAGGATCGATTCCGATGCGAAAGTGGTCAACGAGATCGGCAAGGCTGTCGGGGAGGGCGTTTTTCTCGGCCTCGACGCCAATACGACTTACGGCCCGGTCAGCGCCGTTCGCCTCGTGCAGCGGTTATCAGGCCTCAATCTCGCCTATTTCGAGCAGCCGGTCCCGGCGCAGGCATTGCGCGACATGCGGTGGATTTACGACCGCGCCAACGTGTCCATACTGGCCGACGAATCGGTCTACTGCGCCGCCGACGCGGCAAACGTCATCGCCATGGGCGCCGCGGACGTGCTGGGGCTCAAGTTTTACAAATGCGGCGGCCTGCGGCGCAGCCGGGAAATCGGCGTGATCGCCGCGGCCAGCAATCTGCGGGTCAACTGCGCGGGAACGGCGAACGGCAGCTATATCGAAGCGATCGCGGGCGCGCATCTGTGCTCGTCGATACCGAACCATGCCTTCGGCGCCGAGTTCATAATGGGGCTTCCGTCGGTGGCGGACGATGTCCTCATCAAAAACAGGCCAATCGATGTCCGCGATGGATACTGCAATATTCCCGCGGGAGCGGGATTGGGTTTTGAGATAGACGAAAGCGAAGTCAAGCGTCATGAGCTGGCGCACGCCACGGTGGAGAAGTGACACCCCAGCGGACATGGCGGCGTGATGCGTTTACAAAGGAGGAACAACATGAGAACCGGAATCGTTCCCGTGGCACTGATCTGGACTTTGGCGTCCTTTCCCGCCCTCGGACAGCAGACGTCGAATTACCCCCAAAAGGCGATTCGCTTCATCGTGCCGTATTCGCCCGGCGGCGGCACTGACATTGTCGGGCGCGTCGTTGCCAAGCAGCTTTCCGCGACCCTCGGAGAGCAGGTGGTGGTGGACAACCGCGGCGGAGGCGCAGGCATGATCGGCAGTTCGATGGTGGCAAAATCCGCTGCCGATGGCTACACGTTGTTGATGACGAGCGGGGGGCCCATCGTCACCGCACTCAATCTGTTCTCGAAGATACCCTACGACCCGATCCTCGATTTCGCGCCGGTCACGCTGGTTGCCACTTACTCCAGCGTCCTGCTCGTACATCCTTCCGTACCGGTGCATACGGTGAAGGAACTGGTCGCGTTCGCGAAATCGCGCCCCGGGCAGCTCTACTTTGCATCGGGAGGGATAGGCACCACCCAGCATCTGTCGGGAGAGATGTTGAAGGACATGACCGGCATCGACATCGTGCATGTACCCTACAAGGGCAGCGGCCTGGCGATCATCGATCTCGTGGGCGGGCAAGTGTCTGTTTACTTCACGACTCCGGGATCGGCATTGCCTTTCATGAAAAGCGGGAAAGTCCGCGCGCTCGCGGTAACCAGCGCCAAGCGCTCAGCGGCCTTGCCGGAACTTCCAACCGTCGCCGAGACCGTGCCCGGCTTTGAATCGGTGGCCTGGATTGGATTGCTGGCGCCGTCGGCCACGCCGCGGGAAATCGTCAACAAGCTTCGCGGCGAGGTCGTCAAGGCATTGGCGAACGCAGAGGCACGCAACATCCTGGCGGCGCAGGACTACATCACCGTGGGCAATACTCCCGGGGAGTTCACCGAATTCATCAAGACGGACATGGCGCGTTGGGCGACCGTAATCAAGAATGCCGGGATCAAGGCTGAATGACAACCCGAAGGATCCACATGGACGCAACGCTTAAGAAGATTACGGACTTTTCCTTTCGCCTGAGCTATGACGACCTGCCGCCCGCGGTGGTGCACGAGTGCAAGCGCCGCGTCATCGATACGCTCGCCTGCGCGCTGGGCGGATTCGATGCGCCGCCAAGCAAAATTGCGCGCGCCGTGGCGGGAAGGGTGAGCAGCAAGACCCCGGCCAGGATACTGGGAACGCTGGAGCCATCGTCTCCCGAGCTTGCGGCGTTCGCCAACGGCGTGATGATCCGCTATCTGGACCTCAATGATGCGACTGGCGCCGGTGGTGGACATCCGAGTGATGCGCTCGCCGCCTTGCTCGCGGCCGCCGAAACGACGCCAACCGACGGGAAAACCCTCATCGCCGCCATGGCCTTGGTGTATGAGCTTTATCTTGGTTTTTTTGCGGCGGTTCGCGTCCGTAACAAGGGCTGGGATCATGTGATTTATACCGTGCTCGCCGCCGCCGCCGGAGCCGCGAAGATCATGAAGCTCGACCGCGAGGCCATCGCAAATGCGCTCGCGCTGGCTCTCACCCCGAACATGGCGCTCGAAGTCGCGCGCCGGGGCGAGCTTTCGATGTGGAAAGGGTGCGCCGGGGGGAACGCCTCCCGCAACGCCATCTTCGCGGTCATGCTCGCCGCCGAAGGCATGACCGCTCCGCAAGCGGTGTTCGAAGGCGAACAGGGCGTGTGGAACGCGGTGGGGAAATTCGATTGGCCGCCATTTGCGGGGCCGGACCGGCCGTTTCGGGTCGCGGCCAGTCAGATCAAGATATATCCCTGCGAATACCACGGCCAGTCTCCCGTCGAAGCGACCTTGGCGATCCGCTCGCAGATAAATCCCGCCGAGATCGAGTCGATCGTAGTGCGAACCTACTGGTTTGCGTGGAGCGAAATCGGCAGCGAGCCCGAAAAGTGGACGCCGACCACCCGTGAAACGGCGGACCACAGTATTCCGTTTCTGGTCTGCGCCGCTTTGCTCGATGGCAAGGTGGACCCCGCCACGTTCAGCGCCGAACGCATAGCCGACCTCCGGTTGCGGTCGCTGATGCAAAAAGTCCAGGTGATTCACGACAAGGAGCTGGACAAGCTGCAGCCGTCCGCCAATCCCTGCCGGCTGGAAATCACGCTCAAGAACGGCGAGAAAAGGTACGGCAGCGTCGATCATCCCAAAGGCAACGTCAAGAATCCGGCAAGCGATAAAGACCTGGAAAACAAGCTCGCCAGCCTGAATAACGGTTTGCTGTCGCCCGGTCAGGTATCCGGATTGCTGGAGGCCTGCTGGCGGCTCGATGAGCTCGATGATGTCCGGAAGCTAGTTTCCTCGATGCGGATCGGAGCCTAGGAGTTTGCCGGACTTGGCCCCGGCAAACTCCTAATACAAGACCGGCTCCAGTTAAAACTGCAGGCTATCAGGAGAACACAGATATGAATACCATGCGACTGATACGCTCTTTTCTGATCGCGTTGGCGGCTGGCTGTGCGGCGGCTGCCGCAGCGCAATCCCAGACCGCTGCGCCAACGAGCAGCTATCCCGATAAATCGATCCGGCTTGTTCTGGGCGTTCCCCCCGGCGGCAGCACCGATATCGTTGCGCGCATCATCGTGGTCAAGCTCGCCGAGGCGCTTGGTCAGCAGATCGTCATCGACAACCGGGGAGGTGCGGGTGGTGCCATCGCTACGGATATCGTCGCGCGCGCTGCGCCCGACGGCTACACGCTGTTGTTCGCCTACGCCTCGCATACCACCACGCCGTTCCTGTACAAAAGCGTTCCCTACGATCCGGTCAAGAGCTTCACGCCCATCACGCAAGTGGCAACGCAGCCGCTGGTGATCACCATTCACCCGTCGCTGCCGGTCAACACGATCGGGGAGCTCATCGCCTACGCCAAGGCGCACCCAGGCAAGCTCAACATCGGCATCGCCGGGGCGGGCAGCGGGGGCCACATCGCATCGGAATACTTCAAGCAGCTGACCGGAACCCAGATCGTGTCGATCATCTACAAGGGCGGCGGGCCGTCGATGATCGCGTTGCTGGGCGGGGAGGTGCAGCTGATGTTTGCCAGCACGAGCACCGCAATGGCCTTCATCAAGCAGGGCAAGTTGAAAGTGATCGCGACCACGAGCACGCAGCGCCTGCCCTATCTGCCCGAGGTGCCAACGTTCGACGAGGGCGGGGTGAAAGGCCTCCGTGTTACTGCCTGGCAGGGCCTGCTCGGGCCGGCCCGGCTGCCGCGCGCGATCGTCGACCGCCTTTACGCCGAAGTGGTGAAGGTGCTGCGGATGCCCGAAGTGCGCGAGAGCCTCGCGGCAACCGGAACCGACCCGGCCGGCAGCACACCCGAGGAATTCGCGGCCGAGATCAATAACCAGTTGGAGCACTTGGGCAAGGTCATCAGGGCAGCCGGCATGAAGGTGCAATGAGCCGAACCGGTTCGGCGGGAATCGCCTGTGGCACAAACGTTCTCTGACTCGCGGGAGAAGTTTCATGGCTGAAAACCTGATTTTTGAAATAAGGAACAGGGTCGCAACGATTACCCTTGACCGGCCGGAAAAGCTCAATGCGTTCACGGATGAAATGCTGGATGCCTGGATACACGCGCTGGAAGAATGCCGTGCCAGCGATGCAGTCAACGTGATCGTTATTACCGGCACGGGACGGGCGTTTACCACCGGTGGAGATGTCGGACGTTTCGGGGCAAGCGCGTCGAACACGGCGGCAGCCATCAAGAACCGTATCGCGGAAAACATCCAACGGCTTCCCCGATTGCTGGACGAGATCGACAAACCGGTCATTGCGGCGCTCAACGGGTTTGCCACCGGCGGGGGACTTGACGTTGCCTTGATGTGTGACATGCGATACGCCGCCGAGAGTGCGCGATTTGCGCAGACGTATGCTCGGATGGGGCTCATTCCGGGGGCCGGGGGCGCTTACTATTTGCCGCGACTGATCGGCACCGCCCGGGCGCTTGAAATGTCCTGGAGCTGCGAATTCATCGATGCCCGCGAAGCCGAGCGCATCGGGCTGGTAAATAAGGTATTTCCCGACGATCAGCTCATGGCAAAGACATACGAGTTCGCGGAGCGCGTGGCCAAGGGTGCACCGCTCGCTATTCGCTTGACCAAGCGTATCCTGTATCAAGGATTGGATTGCGACCTGAAAACCGCATTGAATCTTGCGGCGTCCAACATGCCCGTGGTCCGGACAAGCGAAGACCATCAAGAGGCGGTCGCGGCGTTCAAGGCGAAGCGCGAACCGCAATTCAAAGGACGCTGATCGATCTTGAACGAACACGTCGGATGAAAAGCCGGCAGATCAGCATTCGGATGCCGGTCGGATGGCAAACCATTGCAGAACGTCGCGCTTTACGTCGCTGGCCCGGTCGAAATTCTGCAGCGCCTTCAGCGCCGCGTCGCACTGACCTTCGTTGCCACAGTGCAGGAAAAGATCGCGAAATTTCTGTTCGACTTCCGCATCATCCATGGGGGTTTTAGCATGCCCTTTGGGATAGCGCACCTCCGTGGTGATCAGCTCCCCTGACGACAAGCGTACGCTCACTCGGCTCGGCGATGATTCGGGGTATCGAGCGGACAGCGCAGTATCCTCGCTGACAGTGACCTTTTTCATCAGGTCAGCCATCGCGGGATCGGTCAACCGCTCCCGGGTAAACGATTCCGCGGTTACCGCGCCATCCAGCAACGCCATAGAGACGACATAGGGGAGGCTGTGGTCTGCCGTTTCCCGCGTCTCGGGCGCCCAGCGGGAAGGTTCGGCTCCCATCATATTTACCGCCGCGCGATACGATTCGATTTTGATCTCGCTGATACTCTGCAGGCGCACGCGCGGCCTGATCTCGAGCGCACCCAGCACAGCGGATTGCCCGTGGTAACAGATCGGCAAGCTCTTGAGATGCGTCTGCGTGATCATATGCGGCGCTTTCAGGAGGTCCGGCAACGGCCAGTCGAACTTACCGACGATATCCCACAACCCGCCCGCGCCCTCGAAGACCGCGGTCGGCCCCGTAAAACCCTCCTGTGCGAGCATAGCGGCGAAGACCGCGTTGCGCGACGCATTCGCACCGGCGCAGCCTTTCCAGCTGCTGAGCTCGCCCCGCCGGGTCTGAGTCAAGGCCATGTTGGGCGCCAATGCAAGCGCGACCGCGTTCGCCATTTGCTCGCGCGAAAGCCGCATCAGGCGGCCGACCCCCAGCACGCAGCCCAGCACGCCGTAAACCGGTTGATCCCAGCCTTTGGAGTTGATATCGACGGCGTCCATGAAACTGCAGTAGATGTCGTAAGCAAGCGTAATTGCACTGACGACGGACGGACCGTCCGAGTGCAAATGGTCTGCAACAGCCAGGATGCCTGAAATGACATCGCTCGGATGCCCGCGACTTTTGCTCAGGTAGGTATCGCTCATATCCAGATAGCGCAGCATGACGCCATTCGCGAAGGCGGCAGCCTCGGGCGTCGTTTGCAGAGCGCTGCCCCAGACACCGGCGTCGGCATTTCCCGAGTATCGCCTGGCCATCTTGCGAGCCAGATGACTGAGAGGCTCGTCATACGCGCCCAGCGCGCAGGCCATGGTGTCGATCAAACGTTGCTTGCACGCATGCACCGTGTCCGCGGACAGTGCCGAGAACTCGGATTGGTGCGCGAAATCTACGAGGCGTTCAGTGGTTGCATCCATTCGGTGTCCTATTTGTTAAGGCCGGTAGCCAAACGACGGCAGTCCCGCTGCGATGGTGCCCGCACACACCGCCGCGTACTCGCAGAGCAGCCGCCGGGTATCGCGCGGATCGATAATCTCGTCGAAGTTGTAAGCTTCAGCGGTGCGAAACGGTGAGCTCAATCAATCCCTGATCGGATCGTACGGCACCTGCTTCATGAGACTCGGGTTGATGACGAGACTGGTCTGCATAGCCAACAGCGTGTAGCCGTCCGCAGGTGCCTTGGCGACCAGTTCCACGCCTATGTTGCTCCCGGCACCAGGCCTGTTGTCGACGAAGACCGATTGCCCGAGTTCCGCGGTCATGGTCCTGGCGAGCGCTCTTGATACCAGATCGAACGACCCGCCGGGGCTGAACGGATTGACGATGCGAATGGGCTTCGTCGGATAGGTCTGCGCGTGCGCGCCGCAACCGACCGCCGCCAAAATCAGCAGACCCGTGAGTCCTGGAATAACGAACGCGGCTTTCGCAGTCATATCTGGATTCTCCTCACGCCCTCATCCCTCCGGTAGCGCAGGCGCCTCGCCTGCAGTCCACTTCAGACGTCTTACTCCGCCTTCCCGGACCCCGATCTGCGCCTACGGGAAAGTTACACTGACCCGCTTTACTGACCCGCTTTACTTTACTTTTTATCTTCCCTTCCGGACGGGCTCGCGCTTTTCGTTGAAGGCGCGCGGACCTTCTTTGGAATCTTCGCTGTTGTAATTTGGCGCGGAGGTCTCGACCGCCACGACTGCTTCTTCAATCAGGTGTTTCTCGCCGGCATGCCCGACGAACCATTCCGGCGCTGCGCGGTCTCCGCACACGCCGCCGAGCAGGGCGTGAACCGGCACGTTGAGCGCTTTTCCGACGGCATCATGCAGCGCCTCATCGAGCGCTGCCAGAGCCGCCGGATTCCCTCGCATCGGCAAATGGCGTTCGCAAATACGTAGTATGCTTCCGATTTGCAAAGCATCGCGGCCAATCATTATTCCTCCTTCGTGAATAAGTCGGGCTGCCCAACGGAATCACTGTCCGTATGCCGAAAAGCACTTTAGCATCGACTGATGCAATCGACGAATATTTCTTGATCTTGGGAACCTCTGAATAAGTCTGGTTGAAAAAACGTCGTCATTCCGGCGAAAGCCGGAATCCAGGTGAATCAGATTGTTACTGGATGCCGGCCTGCGCCGGCATGACGGTTATATGACTTGATCAGAGCTTCCCTTGCTGTGAATCTTATATTTAGAATTCATATTGTCAAGGCGTATGTCTTAATGAGCAGATTCCGTTCCGATGATTGGAACGCACCATCGTGCATGAGATCGATCGGACATGAATATCGTGGAGGATTCTGATGAAGCGCATGTTCACGGCGGTCTACAATCATTTCAACATGACTCTGGTTTCTGACGACCCGGCCCGCTTCAGCGCTGACGGTTATCCCGATAAACCGATTCGCTTCATCGTGCCCTTCGCCGAGGGCGGCCCCGGCGACATCCTCGCCCGGCTGATTGGGCGCAAGCTCACGGAAAGCTGGGGCCAGCCGGTCATCGTGGAAAACCATCCGGGAGCCGGCGGCACAATCGGCTCGGCCATAGGCGCGAGATCCGCGGCGGACGGGTACACGCTGATCCTTGCTGCCAGCACGCATGCCATCAATCCCAGTCTTTATGCCACCTTGCCGTATGACACGGTGAAGGACTTTCAACCGGTAACATTGATGATCTCAATGCCGAATATCCTCGTGGTGAACCCTTCCGTGCCGGTCGATTCAGTGGCAGATCTGGTAGCGTTTGCGAGATCGCATCCGGGGCAACTGAAGTATGCGTCCGGTGGAGCGGGGACCCCATCTCATCTCGGAGCGGAACTGCTCAAGACTATGACCGGGGTTGACATCGTTCATGTCCAATTCAGCGGGCATGCCACCGCAGGCGCCGCGCTGGTTAAAGGCGAAGTATCCATGATGTTTGACGCGATATTGCTTGCGCTTCCGGAAGTGAAGGTCGGCAAAGTCAAGGCGCTCGGCGTAACCAGCGCAAAACGTTCGGCGGTCGCCCATGAGGTGCCCACTATCGCGGAATCCGGCCTGCCAGAGTTTGATTTCAGCCCAGGCGTTGGCGTGCTGGTACGGGCAGGAATACCAAAGGCAATCCTCAACAAGATCTATAAAGAAATTGTCAGGATTTTGGGTCTGCCGGATGTTCGAGAGCAGCTGGCGTGCGATGGAGCAGAAATTATCGGCAGCACACCCGAAGAATTTTCCGCTTATATCGATCAGGAAATCGCCAAGTGGGCAAAGGTCGTGAAAGCGGCCGGCATCAGCGCGTAGGATCCCTGACTTGCTCGACAGCCGGAACCCATCAGGATGCGCTCATCCTCGTCGCTTCAGTCAGGCGAGCATCAATCAAGAAACATCGCGTATTCCTGTAACTCGATGCGCGGCGGCTGGAAGGTGTTGACGACCGCATCGGGATCGGCGTAACCCATCGCCATCCCGCAGATCACGATCCAGTCGCGAGTGATATTCAGCTCGCGCCGCACGATGTCCGGGTAATTCGCGATCGCCGCTTCGGCACAGGTGTGGAGTCCCTTCGCGCGGGCAGCGAGCATGATCGTCTGCAGGAACATCCCATAGTCGAGCCAGCTGCCTTTTTCGAGCTCGCGGTCGATCGTGAAGACGAGGCCGACCGGCGCGCCGAAGAAGTTGAAATTTCCCGCGCGATAAGCCTTAGATTTCTCGTGGTCGCCGCGACCGATGCCGAGTGTCCCGTACAGGCCCCAGCCGCATTGCCGCCGGCGCGAGAGGTAGGGCTCAACGATCGGGTCGGTGTAATAGTTGTAGTCGCGCCGGTGAGCACATGCACGTGCCAGGGCTGGATGTTCGAGCCGCTCGGCGCATGGCGGCCGAGCGCCACGATCTCGCGCACGATTTCGATGGGAACGGGATCGGCCTTATAGGCGCGGATCGAGCGGCGCGTGCGCGCCGCTGCGAAAACGTCAGGCGCGGGATGGTCAAGATCGCTCATCCTGCCCTCCGCGTGATGATGGCGGCACTCAACCCTTCATCCCTCATCCCTCGCCCTTGATGCCGGTCTGCTTGATGACTTTGCCCCACTTGGCGCTTTCGGCGCGTATGTAGGCCGCGAATTCCGCCGGCGAACTGGGCGCCGCCTCGATGCCGCGGCTGAGCAGCGCTTCGCGCACGTCGGTCATGTTGAGGATCGCTACCGTTTCCTTGTGCAGCCTCTCGATGATCGGGCGCGGAGTGTCCGCCGGCGCCACGTACCCGTACCAGTTCGTGGCTTCGTATCCCTTGATTCCTGTCTCGGCAACGGTCGGCACATCGGGCAGCGCTGCCGCACGCTTGCCGCCGGTCACCGCGAGCGCCCGCGCCTTGCCGGCCTTCACCTGCGGCACCGCGGTGGAGATCACCGCGACGAAGATCTCGACGTGGCCGGCGACGAGATCGATCAGCGCCGGACCGCCGCCCTTGTAGGGCACGTGCACGATGTTCACCCTGGCCATGCTCTTGAACAGCTCTCCGGCAAGGTGACCGGGGCTGCCCTGGCCCGAAGTGGCGAAGTTGAGCGCTCCCGGTTTCGCCTTCGCCAGCGCAATCATCTCCTTCAGCGATTTCGCGGGCAGCGTGGGATGCACGATGAAGATGTTCTGCAGCGCCACCGCCTGCGAGATCGGCGCGAAATCCTTGATTGGATCGTACGGCACCCTGGTGATCGCCGGGCTGATGACCAGCGTTCCGATCGTGGCGAGATGGATCGTATGGCCGTCCGGGGCGGCTTTTGCGGCGAGATCGGAGCCGATTACGCCGTTCGCGCCGGAACGGTTGTCCACGATGAACTGCTGTTTGAATATTTCCACATACTTCGGCGCCATCAGGCGCGAGACGAGGTCGGTCGCGCCGCCCGGCGGGAAGCCGATGATGATGCGCACCGGCCTTAACGGGTAGTCGGCGGCCGCCGCTGCCGCTGAGATGATGCACAACATCGCGGCGTGGCACACGAATCCGGCGAGCCGCGTACGACAAGGTATGCAAGGTGTGCTGAACATGGGGTTTCCTCTGATGAAAGAGCGCCGGCGTATTACGCTGGCGCTTTCTTGCGGTGCGGTGCGATCAATTTGCTTTCGCCCCTGAATCCTTGACTACCTTCGCCCATTTCGTCATTTCCGACTTGATGTAGGCGCCGAACTTCTCCGGCGTGCCGGGAGCAGGGTCGAGACCCTGGTTGAACAGGAAGTTCTTGACGTCGGGCATCGCGAGCACTTTCGTAACCTCGGCGTTCAGGCGGTTGATGATCGGGCGCGGCGTGTTCGCCGGCGCGAGCAGGCCATACCAGTTGTTCGCGTCAAAACCGGGCAAGCCCGCTTCCGATATGGTCGGCAGGTTAGGCATCAGCGCCGCGCGTTTCGCAGTAGTCACTGCGATGCCCTTGATCTTGCCGCCCTTGATCTGCGGCACCGCGCTCGCTGCGGTGGCAAACACCAGTTGCACCTGGCCTCCAACGAGTTCGATCATCGCCGGGCCGCCGCCTTTGTACGGGATATGCGTCATCTTGACGCCGGCCATGGTATTGAACAGCTCTCCGGCGAGATGTCCAGTGCCGCCGACGCCCGACGAGCCGTAATTGAGCGACTTCGCTTTGGCGAGCGCAATCAATTCCTTGACGGAGCCAGCCGGCACCGACGGATGCAGCGACAGGATATTCGTCGAGTCCACTGCCTGGGTGATAGGCGCGAAATCCTTGATCGAGTCGAACGGCAGCTTGGTCGTGTAGAGACTGGGATTGATGGCGAGCGCAGCGATGGTTCCCATCAGCAGCGTGTAGCCATCGGGAGTGGCTTTCGAGACCATTTCCGTCGCGATGTTGCCGGCGGCGCCGGGGCGGTTATCGATGATGATCTGTTGCCCGAGCAAATCGGTGAGCTTGGCGGAAATCGCACGAGCGGTGGTGTCGGTACCGCCGCCGGGCGCGAAGCCGACGATCAGGCGGATCGGCTTGGTCGGATAATCCGCTGCTGCTCGACGCTCCCCTCGCCTCCCGGGAGAGGGGCATGGGGGTGAGGGCCGAGCGATGTAACGCAGTTACGTAAAGCTCGATAGGCGCAAAAACATTGAGTTTCATATTTCCTCCTGTTGTTATCGTATCGACTATTATACTCACCGGGCGTGACGGCGCGTGGCGGTCAGTGCGAAAAGGCGGCACCCGCGCCATGGCCGTTTATGCGTACGTCGGCACGTAACAGAACGGGAGCAAGAAAATGAATCGCGCGTTGAAAATAGGAATTCTCGAAGGCGACGACATCGGGCTGGAAGTGGTTCCCGAGTGCGTCAAGGTCATACGGGCTGCGGCGCGCAAGACTGGATTGGCCGTCGATTGGCACGATATACCGATCGGACGGCCGGCGCTCGACAAGCTCGGCTACACGCTGCCGCCCGGCACGCTCGAGAAGCTCGATGCGCTCGATGGCTGGGTGCTCGGCCCGATCGGCCATCAGGCCTACCCGAAGGACAATCCGCGAGCCATCAATCCGCATCCGATACTGCGCAAGCACTACGATTTGTTTGCCAATATCCGCCCGGCCAAATCATTACCGGGACTGCGGGCGCTTTATCCGGATGTCGATCTGATCATCGTGCGCGAGAACAACGAAGGCTTTCCTCCCGACCGCAACGTTTTCGCCGGCGCGGGCGAATTCCGGCCATCGCCGGACATGACGATCTCGATACGTGTGATCACGCGCCAGGCGTCGAGCAAGGTGGCGCGCGCGGCGTTCGAATTGGCGCGCAGCCGTCCGCGCAGGAAGCTGACCGCCGTGCACAAAGACACCGTGTTCAAACTGGGCTGTGGCATGTTTGCGGAAGAATGCCGCAAGGTCGCAGCGGAATATCCGGACGTCGCGTACAACGAAGTGCTGGTCGACACATTCGCCATGCGTCTGGTGATGAAGCCGCAGGATTTCGACGTGATCGTCACCACCAACACCTTCGGCGACATCCTGTCTGATGCCGCAGCCGGATTGGTCGGAGGGTTGGGGCTCGCGCCTGGACTGTCGGCGGGTCCTGAGCGCGCGATGGCGCAGGCGACTCACGGCTCCGCGCCAGACATCGCGGGCAAGGGCATCGCCAATCCCTATGCGATGATCGTCTCGGGCCAGATGCTGATGGATTGGCTCGGCCGCAAGCACGCAGAACCCAAAGCGGCGGAAGCGGCGCGGTTGATGGGGGATGCGGTCGAGCGCGTGATCCGCGAACGCATCGCTTTGACCGGGGACCTCGGCGGCAAGGCTACGACCCGCGCAATGGGGGATGCGATCGCCGCGTTGGTCTGACCGTTCCAAACGCAACCATACTTGCGTTTGGTAGCACTATGTGCAATTACCTCGCCGTCCAGTCGTCCAGTAGGTCGGGGTACGCGCAGCGTTCCCCGACATCCGCCAAGCGTCAGGTAACCGCCGCTGCGGCAACCTGACCGTCTCAACGCGCGCGGCGCGAGGAGCGAGTAGAAAGGCGATGTGCACGCGATGGACGGGATTACTGCGCTGATTTCAATACGTCCTCGAAGCGTTCGACAAACGGCTCGTTGAGCGCAGTTCCCAGTTCTCCGAGCCAGCGCCGGATGTAGGTCGCATCCACCTGTGGATTCTTGAGCAGGACGGAGCGAACATCTTCAATGTCGCGAGGACGACCGGCGACCACTTTGTGGATGACAAGGTCTTCTGGCGAGGCGAACCGAACGTCTGTTTGACCGACCTTGAGCGTCGTCGTACGCGTCATCGCCTGACGTTCGTACGACGAGTGCGAGAAGATGAAATCGAGCCGCACGCCACTGCCGGAATCCTCGCAGGGCAACACCATTGTTTGCTGCACGAAATCGCGCGGAGACTGGACCAGTACATTCCAGCCTGCTTGCTTCACGATCGCCAGCAAATCGTCCAGGCGATCCACGCTCACGCCCAGGGTTACGTCGATGTCGCGCGTGAGCCGCGGTTCGCCGTGCACGAGCACGGCCTGGCCGCCGACGATCAGATACGGAATCGACCGGCTCTTGAATTCAACCGCGATTTGTTCCAGCAGCCGTTCGAACATTGAGTGCTCGCGCGAGCCTGATCTTGTGCGCGAGCCGGTCGGGGAGATCGGGTCGGTCCAGCGCTCCAAGCGCGCGCGCCTCGGCGTACAGCGCTTCAACGATGCGCAGACTGCGAGCGAAATCGGGGCGCTGCGATCGGATGTACGCCGTTTCCCATTCGTTCCAGAGCGCGCGGTTCTTGATCATCGTGTTGCCTACGAGTGTACCGTTACCGAAAATTGTACCATGATAAACGGGCAGCTAAGCCTCAATCTGCGCCGCAGCGAGCTTCGCGGCGATGCGCAGCGCGTGTTCGAGCGCGCCGGGGTCGGCGCGCCCCTCACCGACGATGTCGAACGCCGTGCCGTGCGCCGGAGTCGCGAATACGGTCTTCAGGCCGGCGGTGACCGTCACGCCCTTGTTGAAGCCGAGGAGTTTGGTCGCGATCTGCCCCTGGTCGTGATACATCATCACCACGCCGTCGAATTCTCCCTTCAGCGCTTTCAGGAAAATCACGTCGGAGGACACCGGTCCGCTGCAGACTATGCCTTCCGCGCGCAGCCGCTCGACGGTCGGCCGGATGATGCGGATTTCCTCGTCGCCGAACAATCCGCCTTCGCCGCTGTGCGGATTGAGTGCCGCCACGCCGATGCGCGGCGGATCGATGCCGGTCGCGCGCAGCGTGGCGTCGGCGAGGCGGATGGCGGCAGTGATGCGCTCGGGCGTGATCAGGTTGACCGCCTCGCGCAGCGCGATATGCGAGGTGACGCGGAACGTGGAAAACTCCTTGATCACGTTCATCTCGCCGAAGAAGCCGGAATGCTGCGTGAGCGCCGCGAACATCTGGTGTTCGTCGGGATATTTCCAGCCCCCCTTGTGCAGCGCTCCCTTGTTGAGGGGCGCGAAGCAAATGCCGTCGAGCTTGCCGGCAAGCGCGAGGTCGATCATGTGCTTCAATGTTTCGCCCGTCAGCCGGCCCGATTCGACTGACACCTCGCCGCGCCTGATCGTGGACGGATCGATGTTGCCGAGATCGATCAGCGGAACTTCGTCGCGCGACCAGTCGACCGCGTCAACGTTGGCATAGCGTCGCCACTTGATATCGACACGCGCATCCCTGCACCCGAGTTCAAGCACGCGCGCATCGCCGATCACGACGACGCGCGCGACCGATTTCATTGCACCGGATGCGAGCAGCTTGGCGCTGATCTCGGGGCCGATGCCGGTCATGTCGCCGAGCATCAGGCCGATGATGGGAGCGCGTTGTGTCATGGTTGCCTGGTAGTAATGTCTTGAGCGAACGCGTGAAGAGTGAAAGGTGAACCGGTGATCCCCCTCACCCTGGCCCTCTCCCCCGGTGACGGGGGAGAGGGGATACTTTACTCGTTCACTCGTTCACCCGTTCACCCGTTCACAGGTTTCGCGCGCGACGCGTTTTTCGCCGGTTTCCTGCCGGTGACGAGCAGCTTGGTAAGCGCGCGAATGTCTTTGACCTTTTCGAGCCCGAACACCAGCTCGATCACTTTTTCGGCCTGCGCTCTCGGCAGCCTGCCCCACGCCGCGCATTCGCGGAATTTATTTGCGAGTTCGTTATCGCTCATCGGGTTGGCGGGGCTGCCTTTGCCGAAATCGGCGCGCCCGCTGATTCTGCGGTCGTCGGTCAGTTCGATGTCGATAAGGGTCGTCATCTTTTCGTAGCCCGCGGCTTCGGCTTCGGGATGCACGCCGTAGTCGATTTTTTCGATCATCGCCTTCACCTCGGGACGGTTGACGACCTCGTCGGTAAACTCGGCGAGTCCCGCTTTGCGCCGCAGCAGCAGGATCGCCATGCAGAACTGCATGCTGAACTTGGCCTGCAATTCGTTGGTTGGGCGGTTATGGATCAGCGCGTTGATGTTCTGACGGTTGACCCCAACCGCAACTTTCCTGACATCACCTGGCCTGATGTCGTGCGCGAGTATCAGGTCGAGCATCAGCCCCATGCCGGGATGCGTGAGCGAGCCGCTCGGATGCGGCTTGATCGAAACACCGGGGAAAGCGAACGTCCATGGCTTGCCGAGCTTGCCGTCGATCGCCTGCGGGTCGTAGCCGCCGCCCGCCGCCTTGAAGAAACCGCGTCCCGCTTCGAGGATGATCGGCGTCGCGGTAAACCCGAGTTTTGCGAGCTCGGCCGCGACGACGCCGCTTTCGCATGCGCGGCCGGCATGAAACGGCTTCATCATGGTGCCGAAGTTCTCGCGCAGGCCCGCGGCTTGGCTCGCGGCGATGCCGAGCGCGCGCCGTGTCTGCTCGTGATTGAACCCCAGCAACCGTGCTGCGCCGGCGGCGGCACCGATCGCGCCGACCGTGGCGGTGGAGTGAAAGCCGTCCTGGTAGTGGCGCGGATTGATCGCTTCCGCAATCTTGGTTTCGACTTCGACCGCAACTTGGTAGGCGGTCAGCACGTCGCGGCCGGAGCGCCGGTCGCGTTCGCCGAGCGCAAGCACCGGCGGCAGCGCCGGCGCGGTGGGGTGGGTGAGCAGCCCGTAGACGCGGTCCCTGGCGACCGCAAGCTGGGTGTCGTCGTAATCGTCGGCGTGGATCGCAACTCCGTTGGCGAACGCGGCGAAGCGCGCCGGCAGTTTCATGCTGCTGCCGATCACGGTGCTGCCTTGCGTCGTGGCGCAGCCGAGCGACCGCAGGTGCTTGCGCACGAGTTGGCCGGATTCCGCGACGCTGCCGGCGAGTGCCAGCCCGATGCCATCGAGGATGGAGCGCTTGCCGAGGTGCGTGACGTCGGCGGGGATGGCGGACGCGCGAGTGCCGACGATGAATTCGGCGACGTAAGCGGTGAGCGACGGCTCGGTATTGCGGGGCATCGGGTTCCCCTTCAGGAGGGTGATTCGATCCATGCGAATAGTTGCGGATCCAATTCCCTGCGATATTTGAGCAGCACCGGCTGCACCGCGGCGACGAATGCGGCACGCTCGGCGTCAGTCAGATGAATTACCTCGTTGCGGCGCGAGTCGAGCTTGGCCAGTATTTGCTCATCCTCTGCCGCCGCCAGTTTGAGCTGCAGTGCCGTTGCCTGCCGGGCCGCTTCTTCCACGGCGTTCTGCACGTCCTGCGGCCAGCTTCCGTAGTGCTGTTCGTTGCATATCATCACGGTCGCGCCGAAAAAGTGCCCGGTGAGCGTGATGTACCGATGATAGTTATGGACGCCGAAGTTGAAGGTGTTGGTCAGCGGGTTCTCCTGGGCATCGAACCTCTCGCCGGCAATCTGCTCCACGAACTCCTTGACGTCGACCGGAATCGGCACGAAGCCGAGCGCGCGCAGGGCTTCCCCGTGCAATTCGCTCATTTGGGTGCGGATGCGCAGACCGCGGCAATCCGCGGGCGTGCGGATCGGGCGCACCCGGTTCGTGAGATGCCGAAAACCATTGTCCCACAGCCCGAGCAGACGAAACGCCGACGTGTCCCGCATGCGGCGTTTGCAGAGGTCGCCGAATTCGCCCGCGAACGCGTGGTGTACGGAACGGCGATCCCTGACGATGAACGGAAGTTCGAGCAGCTTGAACTCAGGTACCGGATCGGTGAAGCGCACGGCCGAGATGTAACACAGGGATAAATCCCCGTTCTCGACCATCACCGGCAAATCGCCGGACGGACGCCCGAGATCGAGCACATTGCCGATTAGCTGGAAGCGGATCCGGTCGCCGAGGCGCGCCTGGAGCACCTCCCCGAAAAGCCTGGCTGCGGCGTTATTGATTGAAGCCGGCTTCTGGTAGCCGCCGAATTTGATGACGATCGGATTCATCGAATAATCTCAAGCAAATCGAAAACAGGGTAGCACACTCCAACCCCGGCGGGCCACGGTGAGGGAGCACGATGCATCGGACTTCGCGCAATCCCTGCTAAAATAACGGCCATCCGTGCGTCGCAGACGAACTTATTTCCCGCGGCGTCAAGAACAATTTCACACCGAGGCAGCGTGGGCTACACGATCGCGGAAAAAATTTTTGCCGCGCACGCCGGCGGCAAGCCGGTTCGCGCCGGCGACATCGTGGTTGCCAGCGTCGATTTCGCGATGGTGCACGACGGGCGTGCCCCCAACGCGCTCAGGATGATTGCCGGGCTTGGCGCGAAGAACCTGCCGTTCGCATCGAAAACCGCGTTCGTGCTCGACCACTATTCGCCGCCTCCCAACATCGAGGCCGCCAACACCCACCGCGCGATGCGCGCGTTCGCGGATCACCATGGCGCGGTGCTTTACGATGTCGGTGACGGCATCTGCCATCAGGTGATGCCGGAAGGCGGCCATCTGACGTGCGGCGACCTGATCGTCGGTACCGACACGCATTCGGTGACGTACGGCGCGTTCAACGCGCTGGGTATGGGTGTCGAGGGCACCGACCTCGCGGCGGTGATGCTGACCGGCAAGCTGTGGTTTCGCGTGCCGGAGACGATCCGCGTCGAACTGAAGGGCGCTCTGCAGCCGGGCGTGTGGGCGAAGGACATCACGCTCTCGATGCTCGGCAGGTTCGGCGCCGAGGGCGTGAATTACCGCGCGATCGAGTATGCCGGTCCGGCGGTCAGCGCAATGGAGATCGACGATCGCATGACGCTTGCGAACCACGCGGCGGAATTGGGCGCCAAAGCGGCACTGCTCGAAGCCGACGCCAAGACCATCGCCTGGCTCGAAGCCCACCACGCGCGCGCGCCGCAGCCGGTCAAGGCCGATGCCGACGCGAACTATGTCGAGTTGATCGAGATCGACACCACGGCGCTCGCGCCGCAGGTCGCGTGCCAACATAAGATCGATGATGTGGTGGGCGTGGCTGAGGCCAAAGGCCAGAAGATCAACTTCGCGCTGATCGGCACCTGCACCAACGGCCGGCTCGACGACATCCGCCAGGCCGCCGCCATTCTCAAGGGGCAGCGCATTGCCAAAGGCGTGCGCATGATCGTGACGCCGGCGTCGCGCCAGGTTTACCTCGCGGCCGCCCGCGAGGGGCTCCTCGAAGCGCTGACCCGCGCCGGCGCCTCGGTAGAGGCCGCCGGTTGCGGCACCTGCGTCAACATCACCGGCCATCTGATTACGGGCGACGGCGAGGTGGTGATTTCGAGCGCCAACCGCAATTTCAAGGGCCGGCTGGGCAACGACAAGTCCGAGATCTGGATCGGCTCGGCCGCAACCGTCGCGGCCTCCGCGCTGACCGGAACGATCACCGATCCGCGTGAAACCGTTGGCGGGAATTGAAGGGCGGCATGAAAAACAAAATGAAGCCGCCGATGAACGCAGATAAACGCAGATAAGATCAAGATCGAAGGACTGGTCATTCTGATTCGAAGGGTTTGTCTTTTTTTATCGGCGTTAATCGGCGTCCATCGGCGGCTAAATATTTTGATTGGGATTTTTCAGATGAGCTTTACAAATATCAAAGGTCGAGTGCATTTGCTCGGCGACAACGTCAACACCGATCTGAATTGCTCGAGCAAATACCTGCCGGGCAAGGACAACGCTTACGTCGCGCAGCACGCGTTCGAGCAGGTGGCGCCGGGCTTCGCGTCGCGCTTCAGGCCGGGGGATGTGATCGTTGCGGGCAGGAACTTCGGAATCAACTCGTCGCGCGAGCAGGCGGTGCATATCCTGCGCACGATGGGGGTGGGGGGAATCGTCGCGCAGTCTTTCGGCCGGCTGTTCTTCCGCAACACGATCAACAACGGCTTGCCGGCGATCGAGTGCGGTATTTCAGGCATCGCCGACGGCGACGAAATTGAAATCGACCTCGCGGCCGGCAAGTTGATGGTCGCGGCGCGCCAGATCAGCCGTGCGGTGGCGGCGCTGCCACCGGCGGTGCAACAGATACTCGCCGCGGGCGGTTTGATCGCGTATCTGCGCGAGCATCCTGATTGGCAACTCGCATGAAAATCGATCGTATCGAAGTCTTCGGCGTTGCGGTCCCGCTCATCGGCGAATACAAGAACGCGTACCGCAGCAAGACGGTCCAGAAAAGCGCGATCGTGCGGATTACCGCGAGCGATGGTGCGACCGGACTCGGCAACATCGACCCGTCGCCCGGCTATTCCAGGGAAGGCATCGAGGACAGCCTGCG
>JACPTJ010000280.1 GCA_016192835.1 Betaproteobacteria bacterium | reverse complement strand
TCGGACTCGCGCGCGCGAAGCCCGGTACCCTCAACTACGGCTCGGGCGGCGTCGGCAGCTCCACCCATCTTGCGACCGAGCTTTTCCGGCAGATGACGGGGACGGACCTGGTCCACGTCCCGTACAAGGGCATCGGCGCTGCGATCGCAGACCTGATCGGCGGGCAGATTCAGTTCTACATCGCCCCCGCGGCAGCGGTGTTCCCGCACGTCGAGACAGGCAGGCTGCGTATCATCGCGGTCACCGGCGAGCAGCGCGCGCAGGTGATGCCCGAGGTGCCCGCGATCACGGAATTGGTCCCCGGCTACTCGGCGAGCTTCTGGTACGGCCTGGCGGCGCCGGCGGGCACACCCAAAGCGATCATCGCGTCGCTGAATCAGGAAGTCGCGCACATCCTCAAGCAGCCCGACGTGCAGAAGCGGTTGCGGGGTTATTCTCTCGAGCCGACCCACTCCACGCCCGCGGGCTTTGGGCAGAGGATCGCCCGGGACATCACCATGTGGTCGAAAGTGGTCAAGACGGGCAACATCAAGGTCAATTAACACGACATCCCGCCGGCGTGTCTCAGGCGAGTACCGGCTGGCCATGCGCGGTCAATGCAGGCCGCGTCGCAATCGAGGTCTTCGGCGAGAAATAGCGTTCTCCGCCGTAACCGCGGCACCAGCATTGCAATCGACCGGGCGCAGCCGATAAACTACCCCTTTGCGGCTGAACAAGGTTGCCGCGAACGAGGCAACGGCCATGGCGATCCTCATTCTTTACTGCTCTCATTGAGGCTACAAACCTGAAGCCCTCCGTGTGAAGGCCTGGATTGAAGCTCGCGGGCGCGGGCCGGTTGACGTCCAACAGGGCAAGACAGGTCAGTTCGACATCGTCGTCGACGAAAAGCTCGTCTACTCGCGCTACCAGACGGGACGTTTCCCATCGGAGTCCGATCTGGAGAAGATCCAGTTCTAATGCGGCCGCGCGGCGCCGGATACCACCACTCATGTCGTTGGCTGCAATGTCGGTATCCGATGTGCTGAAAAAACGCTTTTCGGTCCGCGCGTTCAGGAACACGCCTGTCCCGCAAGCGGTGCTGGAAGAAATCTTCACCCTGGCGCGGCAGGCTCCTTCCAACTGCAACGTTCAGCCCTGCCGCGTTTT
The DNA here is from genome assembly GCA_016192835.1 of Betaproteobacteria bacterium. Classification (GTDB taxonomy): domain Bacteria; phylum Pseudomonadota; class Gammaproteobacteria; order Burkholderiales; family SG8-41; genus PALSA-1004. The sequence goes on along the minus strand of JACPTJ010000280.1, from coordinate 2,314 downwards.
CGTCGTATCCGGCGCGAGGAAGGACCAACTGAAAGACGAACTGGTAAGTGCCGTCTCAAGCGGCAAGCCCGCCAACCCGGACTTCGAGTGGGACCTCAAATACTACGCGGAGCACCGTGAACGCCAGTTCGGTTCGGCCAACGCGCTCTACAGCGCAATGGGCATAGATCGGACAGACAAACCACGCCGGCAAATCGCGATGCTTCGCAACTGGCGCTTTTTCGACGCTCCCCACGCGGCATTTTTCACCATGGCCAAGTACCTTAAGGTGAAGGGCGCCGTCGATGTAGGCATTTACGCGCAGACACTGGCGCTGCTGATGACCGAGCGCGGCATCTCATGTTGCATGCAAGGCGCGCTCGGACAGTTTCCGGATCCGGCACGCAGGATGTTCGGTCTGCCCGACGACGTAGGCATACTCTTCGGCATGTCGTTCGGCTACGCCGACCACGATGCGCCCGCCAACAAAACCCGCACCGACAGGGTTTCCGTGGACACCATGGTCCGATTTTTTTGAGCGAATGAGCCGAACGGGATGAAAATAAAGGGGACCTGCGGATCAAAAGAAGCACAACAGTACCTCAAACCAATCGCTCAGTTTGCCTTTGCGCCCGCGTCCTTCACGGTCTGGCGCCACCTCCGCATCTCCTTACCGACAAAGGCGTGGGCCTCGCGGTCTGTCTGTAATGCCGGTTCGAAACTATTTCCCAAAAGGCGAGCATGCAGGTCGGGGGCGGCCATGGCGGTGCCAAGCGCTTTCCCAAGCCTCGTTTGAACTGATGCCGGAAGACCGGCCGGAGCGGCGATGAACCGGAATGATTCGGGATTAACACTGGGCAGACCGGAGTCTGCAAACGTCGGCACGTTAGGCAGAATGGCAGGTGATTTCTTGCCGGTGACGGCCAGCGGAATCAGGGTTCCGGCCTGAATGTGTTGCAGTACCGCACCAGGAACCACGATCGTGAGGTCGGAGTGCCCGCCGAGGACATCGATGATTGCAGCGCCCGCGCCCTTGAACGGCACATGCAGGATATCGATTTTCGCCGCGGATTTGAACATCTCGGAAGACAGATGGTTGGACGATCCCACGCCAGCGGATGCGAACGTGATCTTGCCGGGATTCTTTTTTGCCGCCGCGATGAGTTGCTGAATGGTGCGAACCTTGAGACCGGGATGGGTTACAAGCATCGATGGCGAGGTCGCGATGATCGCGACGAATGTGAAATCGCGCGCGGCGTCATAGGGCAGTTTGTCTACGAGAGCCGGATTGATCACAAATGCAGTATCCATCATCCCCAGCGTGTAGCCGTCAGGCGGTGACTTGGCGAGTAATTGTGTGCCGAGCGCGCTGCCGGCACCACCGCGATTATCCACCACAATCTGCTGGCCCAAGGCCTCGCTAAGACGTGGTGATATCAGTCGGGCCAGCAGGTCGGTGCCGCCGCCTGCTACGAATGGCACGATCAGGCGGATGGGGCGTGCGGGATAAGCGGCTTCGGTTGCGCTCGCACCATGCACGGGTAGCAAAAGCAAAGCTCCCGCCAAAAGGACTTGGAGTATGCCGGGACCGGGATTCATGGGTTTTGCTCCTTTACGTGCGGCGGCATTCCAAAAATGCCCGTATAATTCCATTAACGATGGCTGTAACTGCCGGGCTACCCGTATTTGGTCAGCAGATCGCGGTTGATCTCGATTCCGAGGCCCGGCTCTTGGGGCACAGCCACTATCCCTTCGGTATGGCGAATCGGTTCCTTTGCCAGTTCAGTGCGTAAGGCGTTCTCGCTCATGTCGTACTCAAGCAACGCCGGGAATGGCACATTCGCACGCGGCGAGTCTGGCAGGTTTGCGAGCAAATGGAGCGTCGCGGCAAGCCGAATCGCAGTCCCGAACATGTGGGGGATTACTCTGACGTGGTTGGCACTGGCCATCGCGGCTATTTTCCTGAACTCGGTGAAACCGCCGCAGATACTGACGTCCGGCTGCACGATGTCCAGCGCGCGCTCCTGAAGCATGCGCCGGAAGGCCCGGTGACCACGCAACTGCTCCGCGCCGGAAATCCTCACCTTCAAAGCGCGGCGAATCTCGATATACCCTTCGACATCGTCGGAGCTGATGGGCTCCTCAAACCACAGGAGATCGTTTTCCGCGAGCTTCCGGCCTACCGCTATGGCGGAGTGCCTTCGCCCCATCCGGAAATCCCGTTGTCGGTGATGACTTCGACGATCGCAAAAGGCCGCTCTCGGGTCCAGCGCATCCCGTTTGAGAATGGATCCTGAACCGGATAGACCACCGAGTGAGTCTTGACGTCAACGAC
>JACPTJ010000279.1 GCA_016192835.1 Betaproteobacteria bacterium | reverse complement strand
CGGGAACACTGGCGTGATAACCGCGATGCGCGAGCAGCAACATGGATGGGTTCCAGCCCCGGGATCGGTCAGGTGGTACTGCGAGAATAATATACGAAACCCCCCACCGAAAGTTCAAGGCAGGAGTGCCAAGGCTATTCCGGGATTGACCGGGACACACTGTTCGCTTACATTCAGTCCGTTACGATAACCAAGAAGCGGTGAGGCCGTGTCCGACGAACTGCCAAAACTGTTTTCTGACGAAGAATTCAACGCGCAGCGGCTGGTGCGCGAGCGGCGTGAGTTGGCCGACCGTCGCGTCCAGGAGCGGCGCGCCCAGCCCGTGCCGGCGCTCCAGAACACTGACGGTCTTCCCCAGTCGACCATAGAACAGAGGTTTCCGCATATCGCGAAGAAACTCACCGCGCTGTGGCGGTCCGAAGCGTGCACCGCATACCTCTCGGGCCTGACGATTGCCGACCGGCCCGGCCGCCAGGGTTTTCCGCTGGACGTGCTGGAAGACATGATGATGCTCTACGAAATCAACGATATGCTGAACAATCACCCCGGCTTGGACGAGGCGGCAGCAGCGCCCACTGCCTGGGGCGGACCAGCGCGCCGAGAACACGACTAGCAATCACGCCCGCAGCGCGCCGCCGTCAGCGCGCGGCGCGGCGGGCGGCCGAGATGAACGCGAGGCCGAGCACGGCGATGACCGTAAGCCAGCCGAACGTGTCGGTGTAGCTGCCAGTTAACCGGTACAGCGTCGCGAATGCCGCCGGCCCGAAAAGGATGCCAGCGTAGTTCCACACCGACGCACCGGCCGTCACGACGCCGACCATTCCCTGCGGGCTGTTCCTCGCGACTTCGGCTAGGTAAATGCCGTTCCAGCCGACAGCGGTGGCACCGAACGCGATGAACAACAGCGCGAACGCGAACGCGGGCCACTGCGGCGAGATCAGCCCGCTCAGCGCGCAGCAAACGATCATGACCACGTTGAGCGCAAACAACATACGGAAGCCGTCGCCGATCCTGTCGGTAAGCCAGCCCCAGGTGATGCGGCCGGCGATGCCGGATAACTGCGTCAGCGACAGCAGAACTCCGGCCGCCGCCGCCACCAGCGTGTAGCCCGCCTCCTCGACCATCATCGTCACCAGAAAAGTACCAAGGCAGAGCTGCACGAACGTATAGCAGAACGACGCGAACGACAACCAGCGCAACGGCGGCAGGCGCCACACCACGAGCAATCCGGCGAACGGCAGCGTGTGCACCGTGGCCGGATCGCGATCGCCGTCCCAGTGCGCACGCACCGGCTGCATCGCGAGCAAGGTGGTCATCTTGATTACGATCATCAGCGCCAGCGCCCACGGCCAGCCAAACGCCAGCGTGATTCCGGGCGCAGTGAGCGCAACCACCAGCCAGCCGAGCGGCACGCCGGTCTGCTTGATCGAGAATATCAGGTTGCGGTTATGCGGCGGGCTGAAGCGGTAAAGCAGATGGGCCGCAGCCGGGTTCATCACGCTGGTGCCGGCGCCAACCATTATCGACCCAATCACGATCGCGGTCAGGCTGGAAGTCATCGTCAGCAGCATCGCGGCGACGCACAGCGCGAGACCGATTTGCGTCATGCGGCAAGCCCCATGGCGCGCGATCAGGCCGCTGAGCAGGAGCGTGGTCAGCATGGCCGTGCCGTAGATAATGCTGACCTGATAGCCGACCAGCCACGCCGGCACGCCAAGATCATGCGCCAGACTGGGCGCGATCACCGCGAATATCCCGCTGCTCATGGACGCACCGGCCAATGCGGCCGTGGTGGCGGCGACCACTGCGATCACGGTCGAGCGCGGCGGGTCGGCGGAAACCAGGCCGCGCGTCATGCGTAACGGGCGTCCCGCGCGCCGATGCCGCGCGGGAGACCACCGGGAAAACCATTAACGGATACGCAACCCACTATGCCGCAATCATACACCTCACGCGTCATGCTTCACGCCCGTCAACCTGTCTCATTGACACGCCACAACACGCCCCATAGTATTCGACCACCTGTTCCGCTGGAAAAGGGAAGCCGCGTCACCATGAACACACGCCACATTCCCCCGGAGACTCCTATGAAAAAGCGCCTGATCGTCGCCATCACCGGCGCAACCGGTTCGATCTACGGCATGCGCATACTGCAGCAGCTGCGCGCAATCGGCGGCTGGGAATCGCACCTACGGGCTCGCGCGCAAGGACCTCAACAAACTCGCCGACGTGGTGCACAATCCGCGCGATGTCGGCGCCGCGGTTGCGAGCGGCTCGTTCATTACGCAGGGCATGGTGATCGCGCCGTGCTCGATGAAAACGCTGTCGGGCGTCGCGCATGCGTTTTCCGACAACCTGATTACGCGCGCCGCCGACGTGATCCTCAAGGAGCGCCGGAGGCTGGTGCTGCTCACGCGCGAAGCCCCGCTCAATCTCGCGCACCTGCGCAACATGGTTGCCGTCACCGAAATGGGCGGTGTGATTTTCCCGCCGGTGCCCGCGTTCTACAGCAAAGCCAAAACCATCGACGCCATCGTCGACCATACCGTCGGGCGCGTGCTGGATCTCTTCGACGTTCATAACGACAACATCGCGCGCTGGCAGGGCATGCAGACGCCCCGCGCGAAGGGCGCCGCCAAATCGCCGGCCAGACAGTAATCCGCATGGATACGGTCGTTACGCCAGCTCCACGAACCACGCACGACGAACCACGAGCATGAAGCGCCGTCCGCGGCCGCGCGCCGGTTTGCACCTGCATTTCGAAAACCTGCGCCGGCGCGCTCCTATCTACCACATCACACCCGAGGATTATGCGCGGGCCGCCAGGCGCCACCAGCGGCTCGCTGCGCGCCTCGAAGTCACTTTCGGCTGGGACGGCGATAACCTCGACGCAGCCCTGCGGACCGCGCACATCGTGGTCGGCTTGCCGGAAAACCGCGAACGTCTGCGCATTCGCGCTCCGCAGCTGAAATGGATCCACAGCACGCTCGCCGGACTTGACCGCGTGCTGCCGCTCGACTGGCTGCCGCGCGGTATCGCGCTCACCAACAACCGCGGCGTGCATGGCCACAAGGCCGAACAATACCTGCGCATGGCCTACACCCTGCTGCACACGCGCATGCCGGAGATACTGCTGAACCAGCGCGCCCACGTCTGGGCTCCGGTGTTCTCCCCCACCATCGCAGGCCGCTGCGCGCTCATCATCGGACTGGGCGATCTCGGCGAAGCGGCGGCACGCGCCGCAAGGCAGCTCGGACTCAAGGTCATCGGCGTGCGCCGCACGGCAAAAGCATGCCGCCATGCCGACCGGGTGCACACGTTCCGCGCGCTGGACCGGCTGCTGCCGCAGGCGGATTTCGTGGTGCTCGCCGTGCCGCTCACTCCCGAGACGC
>JACPTJ010000278.1 GCA_016192835.1 Betaproteobacteria bacterium | reverse complement strand
GACCCGGATCTTTTCAACCGCGTGCGCGCATTCGCGAAGCTGCAATTGAGCGACGCAGAACTCAAGGACTGGACCTGACATGAGCGAGCCCATCATCTTCTGGTTCGGCTGCAACGTGCTGCGGCACGGCGACATCATCCACAGCTGCCTCGACATCTTGCGCGCGCTCGGGTTTGATCCATTGCCAGTCGGTGGGCCCGACTACTGCTGCGGCACAGTCAAGGACGCCAATCAGACCACCGCGGGCGGAATGGCGACGCGCACGGTCGGGCGCTTTAACGCGCTGCAACGCGAGCGCCTGGTCGCTTGGTGCCCTTCGTGCCATTCGCACATGAACGATTTCATGGCCCGCGCCAACGACACGCAGTTCGCCATGACCTATCTGGTCGATCTGATCTACGCCAACCGCGACAAGCTTGCCCCGCTGCTCGTTCATCCGGTCCCGCTGCGCGTGCTCGTGCACAAGCACATCGGATTCAACGACCAGGTCGAGGTGAACCGCATCGTTCCCGAGCTGCTGCGCCTGATTCCCGGCGTCGAGGTGATCGAGGACGACTATCTGGCGCCTGGCTATATGTGTGCTTCCCTCGTGGCCGTGCCAGGGGCTATGGACGACGTGCACGCAGCCACCGTGCGCGCGGTAAAGGCAACGCAAGCCGATGCATGGGTCACGATCTTCCACCAGTGCTATCGCGAACTGTGCGGACTCGAAGCGCAAGGCATCACGCAGGTTAACAATTACATCCACCTCATCGGCCGCTCGATGGGCCTCGCGTACGAGGACGAGTACAAGGCGTGGAAGAAAGCCGGCGCCAACGCGGCGGAACTGATCGGCGAGGAACGCATCGCCAAAGTGGGTGTGCAGTTTTTCGAGCGCGCGCTGCTGCCCGAACTCAAGAAACGTCCGAACATCCACGACATTGAACGAGGAGCTGCCAAATGACCGACTCAGCCACGCCTTCCGCACCTAAATCCGCCAAACCGCTCGGGGCTTACTCGCCGGTTCGCATCATCCCGATCGGGACGACCAGGCTCGTGTTTATCTCCGGCCTGACCGCGGGCGGCGAAGCGCCACACGACATTGCAGGCCAGACCGAAATCGTCTTCGCGCGAATGAAAGAATTGCTCGCAGAGGCGGGTGGCGACTTCAGCCATCTGGCCAAGATCACCACTTTTCTCACCGACATGCACGACTACGATGCTTATAACAAGATCCGCAATCGCATCTTCGGCGAAATGGCGACCCCGCCCGCCAGCGCAACCGTCGGCACCACGCAATTAGTCCGGCCGCACCTGAGGATTGAGATCGAAAGCATTGCCATCGTCCCAGGACCCCAATAGTCGCGCCTGCGGGAGCTTCAGTCGTGAAAGAGATCGATTACATTCATCCGCATTACCGGGCGATGATTGCAGCGGCCTGTACGAGCGTTTGAAAGCGGCACTTTATTGAGAGCCTGTAGTCCAACGAAACGGGCGCTACGCCGGCGCGATTCCGCCGTCGGGCGCTCAGCGAGGAGCAACCGCATGTCTGGTAGATTCGTCCGCAACACGAGCGCAACCGGCACCATCGCCGCGTTGTTGTTATTGACTGGCTGGCCGCCGGGTGGCAGCGCATACGCTCAAAATTATCCAGCCAAACCGATCCGCATGTTGATCGGGTTTTCCGCAGGCAGCACGACCGACGTGCTGGCGCGCACCGTTGGTCAGAAAATGGCCGAGGCGTGGGGCCAGCAGGTGGTCGTCGATAACCGCCCCAGCGCCGGCGGCATCGTCGCGTCGACCACCGTCGCGACTGCGACGGCGGATGGCTACACTTTGCTGATGGTCTCAGCGGGCCACGCCGCAACTGCCGCGATGTTCACCAAACTGCCCTACGACGCGCTCAAGGATTTCGCGGGAGTCAGCCGCGTCGCGAACGTGCCGAGCATCCTAGTCGTGGCGCCCGCGCTCGGCGTGAAATCGGTGAAAGAGCTGATCGCGCTCGCGAAAGCCAGGCCGGGACAGTTCAACTTTTCGTCGCCCGGCGTCGGCAGCGCCAATCACCTCGCGGGCGAGCTGTTCAAGACGCTGGCCGGCGTCCAGGCGGTGCACGTGCCGTACAAAGGCATACCCGAAGCGGTGACGGCGGTGATCTCGGGCAGCGTGCAGTTCAACTTCTCGCCGGTGGTCAATACACTGGCGCTCAGCCGCGACGGCAAATTGCTGGCACTCGCCGCATCAACCGGAAAACGCTCAGCGGCCCAGCCTGATGTGCCGACGGTGGCCGAGGCGGGCGTGAAGGGTTACGTGTTCGATCCCTGGTTCGGGATTCTCGCGCCGGCAAAAACGCCGAAAACCGTGCTCGCCAAATTGAGCGGCGAGATCGCACGCATCCTGCAACTGCCGGACGTCAAGGAACGGCTGCTCGCGCTCGGCGCGGAGCCGGCGCCGACCACGCCTGAAGGTTTCGACGCGCACATACGCGGTGAGGTCGCCAAGTACCGCAAGATCGTGCAGGATGCGGGGATCAAACCCGAGTGAGGTATTCCATGAGCGAAAAGCCACAACCCTACAAAGTCCGCAGCATCCATGTCGTGGCAAAAGGCGCCGACGTGTTGGTACGCGAGTACACGCTGGACCCCGGCGAGTTCATCCCCTGGCACCATCACACCAGCGTCGCTGATTATTATTACGGCCTGGAGAACAAGGTCGTGGTGCAGACGCGCAACCCGGCAGCGCGTCACGAAGTCGGTGTCGGCCAGACGGCAACGGTTACGCCTCCGACCGCACACCACGTGTCGAATCCTGGAACCACGCCGTGCCGCTTCCTGCTGATTCAGGGTGTCGGCCAGTATGATTTTTTCAGGGAAGAGTGATCGTCCCGGGCGTCGGCGCACTCCACATTTTACCTGCCCTCTAACCCCGGTTAGCCCGCCCGCTTCTTGCGTCGAGCTCGAGCGCCGTACTCGCGTCTGTCTGTGGCCTTTGATCGGAATCCGGTTGCGGTTCCTGGTCAGTTCGGTCCTCGAAGGTTGCAGGGGCGGCGCGTGTGCGATCTACGCGCAGTTTGAAGATATCGAATCGATTGTAATAACCGACCACGTCGTGGAACTGCTTGGGCTCGACACATTCGGCGAGATCAATGTCGGCGTAGAGGATGCCTTCGTCCTCACACATCACCGGCGTGACCGGCATGCCGGCGGGCCCGACGACCAGCGATACGCCACGCGGCGTTTCGTCGAGTACACGTTGCGCGTCCGCCGGCAGCCCGGCGAGCGCCGCGCGCGCACTCTTGTCGAGCACGGCGGAGGCAACGATGGTGAAGACCTTGGCTTCGAACGAGTGCGCGCCGGCGCGAATTTTGATCGCCTGCTCGAGGTCATAATTTCCCTGCGGGGTTGCGCGCGTCGGCCATACGGGCGGATAGCTTGCGATGTGAATTTGCTCGCCCTGCGCCATCAGCGCAAAGCGTGCGAGCGGATTGGTGTTCTCGCCGCAAATCAACGCGCCGATGCGGCCGATCGGCGTATCCGCAACGCGCAGGCCATGACCGTCGCCGTTGGCCCAGATCAGTTTCTCGTAAAAAGTGGGTACGAGCTTGCGGTGGTGTGTGAGAACCTCGCCGTCGGCGCCGATCAGGACATTCGAGTTCCAGATGCAGCCTACGCTAGTCCCGGTTCCTTCGGTGAATCCGACGGACACGACGATGCCGTGGCGCCGGGCGGCGGCGCGCAGGCGGGCGATCTCCGGACCCTCGATGCGCAGCGCATTGGCCGCCAGCGCGCGGAAAAAATCGTGCCCGTAAATCGGCGCCTGCAGCGCGGCCCATACCGGAAATGCCGGGATGAACGATTCCGGGAATGCGAGCAGTCTGGCGCCCGCGCCGGCCGCCTCGCCGATCAGGCTGCACGCCTTGTCGACGGTAGCGGCCGCATCGAGAAATACCGGTGCGGCGTGCGCCGCTGCCACTTTTATTTTCGGATATTCGGTCATGCTGATCACCCCCTTCAAAAGCAGTGTTCGCCCCGTCCCGTATTGTATTATCGGCTGCGAGACCGTGCAGCAGATGCAGCGAGCCGGGTCCAAAATGAATCGCGACAGCGCGGCTCGTGGGCCACGTAACGGTCAATCGGGTCGTCGATTCCATTTCGGCAGCCGCATCGCGGCATCCTCGAACGTGCCTCGCCCGGCATCGAGATGGCACGCGCCGCAATTCGCTTTCGAACCCACCTTGGGGTTGCGCCATACTCCCTCCGCGACGCCCCTGTGTTTTTCGATCCAGTAACCGGTTTCGATGATGCGTAGCGGCGTCGCATCTTTGGGAATGAAACGATTGATTTTGTGCGCGGGCTCGGTCAAGCCCGTTTCCGCCGAATTATCCTGCAGAAATTTGAATACCTCAGCCGTTACCGTCGCATCAAGCCCGAGCGCTTCGCCGAAGTGATCGTCCTGCCGGTCCATCAGGGCTTTCCAGGAGCGCACCGGAAGCAAAGTAGGGTGATAGGCGAGATGGCAGCTTCCGCACTCGCTCCGCCACGTCTTGTTGTCGGGAAGCGCCTTGCCGACGAAAGGCAGGTAAGGACGCGCGGGAGATCCCGTCAGCTTCCCCTGGAAAAACCACAGCGCGCCTGCCACGACGCCCAGCGTGAGAATCGCGCCGATCCAACGATGCGAGGACGGGATGCCTTCGGCTGCGTCCCCGGGCTTGCGCCCCGTAATCATGGCCATCACGAGGTTTTCGTGATGCACGCGGCTTTCCACCACAACGCCCGCCACATGAAAAAAAACCATCGCCAGCATGATCCAGGAGAGCGCTTCGTGCAGCGTCTTGAAGGCTTCGCCGGTCGGCAAGTACAATGTCTACAACAAGATCACGCGTTCGGAGGGCACCAGTCATTGAAGCGTAGCGAGCCGGTGATGGAAACGAACTGGGGAACACTGATCAAGGAGATCGGGCGCGGCGCGCACGGCGCGCGTGCGCTCGGCGAGGAGAATGCGTACCGGATGTTCGCGGCGATGCTCGACGGCGCGGTTCCCGAGCTCGAGCTCGGCGGCATCATGATTGCGCTGCGCATCAAGGGCGAATCGGTGGCCGAGCTGCGTGGCTTTCAGCGCGCGGCCGCGGAGCGGATGCAGCACCTCGTGGCGCCCGCCGGCGCGCCGCGGCCGGTGGTGCTGCCGAGCTACAACGGCGCGCGCCGCCAACCCAACCTGTTGCCGCTGCTTGCGCTGCTGCTCGCGCGCGCCGGCTGTCCGGTGCTGATCCACGGCGTGCTCGATGACTTCGGGCGCGTGACCAGCACTGCGATCCTGCACGAGCTCGGCATCGAGCCGAGCGCCTCGGCGGCCGAGGCTAAGGCCGCGCTGGCTGCCGGCCGCGTTGCATTTCTGGCGGATGAGTTGCTTGCGCCCGGCCTCGCGCGCCTGCTGGCTTTGCGCAAGCGTCTCGGCGTGCGCGGCAGCGCACATACGCTCGCCAAGCTGCTCGATCCATTCGCGGGACGCGGGCTGCGCGTGGTGAGCGTGACGCATCCCGATTATCAGGTCCGCATGCGCGATTACTTCGCCGCGACCGGCGAAGACGCGCTGTTGATGCGCGGTTCCGAGGGTGAGCCGTTTGCCAACCCGCGCCGCCAGCCGCAGATCGAACTGCTGCGCGGCGGGAAGAGCAGCGTGCTCGTCGAGCAGGTCGAAAGCGACGCTCCCATGCTGCCGGCGGCAATCGACGCGAAAACCACTGCCGAATGGATACGCGAGGCGCTCGCCGGCGCACAGCCGGTGCCCGAGCCGCTGGTGCAACAGCTTGCGTGTTGCTTTTATGCCGCCGGTCGCGCGGAAGACTTCAATCAGGCGCTCGCATTTGCACGCGAACTGGTGCGGCCGATAGCACAAGCGCACTGAAGAGCGCTCGCTGCTTGAGAAAATCAGCAACCACGTCGCGGCGCGCGGCGTCGCTGCACAGGAGGAACTGAAGCTGTGAAATCATTCATGGACGGCTACTTGTACGACATGCCGATCTCGCACGGCCTGCTTTCCACCATGGCCGCGCTGGGCGAGTTCCGTGGACGCGAGGGCCTATACACCCGGCAGTCCCCGGAAGTGCTGGAGACGCTGCGGCGCGCGGCGATCGTGCAAAGCGTGGAGTCGTCAAACCGCATTGAAGGGGTGACCGTCGCCGCCGGCCGGATCGACCCGCTGGTGCTGAAGCGTGCGAAGCCGCGTGACCGCTCCGAGCAGGAGGTGGCCGGCTACCGCGATGTGCTCGCGAAGATCCATATGGACCCGGGGCGCGTCAAACTCTCGATCGATCTGATCCGGGGGTGGCACCGCGAGATGTATGGCTACACCGAGGAGAAGGCAGGCCACTGGAAGACCCGGGACAACCTCATCCTCGAGGTCCGTGCGGACGGCAAGCAGGCGGTGCGCTATCGCCCTGTGTCCGCGCTCGCCACACCGAAGTACATGACCAAGCTGGTCGAGTTTTTTGGGGACGAATTGGCGCAGCGCAGAACCCATCCGCTCGTGCTGGCTGCTGCGTTTGTTCTGGACTTCGAGTGCATCCACCCGTTCGCGGACGGAAACGGCCGGCTGGGGCGCCTGCTTACGCTGCTGCTCCTTTACCAGGCCGGCTACGGCGTTGGCCGGTACATCAGCCTGGAGCGCATCGTCGAGCGGAGCAAGGAAACCTATTACGAGGTGCTGTACCGAAGCTCCCAGGGTTGGCACGACGGCCAGCACGACTTGCGGCCGTGGCTGGAATATTTTCTCGGCACCCTGATCGCCGCGTACAAGGATTTCGAGGCTCGCGTCGGCACGATCGCTTCGGCGAAGGGCGCAAAACGGGAGCTCGTGAAGAATGCGATCGCGCACCTGCCGCATCGATTCACCATCGGCGAACTCGCGCACGTATGTAAGGGCATTAGCCGCGCGACACTGGTGCGCGCGCTGTTCGACCTGCGCACGGACGGGAAGCTGCGCTGCCTTGGGCGCGGACCGGATGCGCAGTGGGAACGAGTCGGCGGCTGACATCATTAATATGTCACGAAACTATTTCGTGACATGATTGAAGATAAAACGAACGGGAGAGACGGGAATGGCTAAGCCGGCATGGAAGCTGTGGCACGAGGTCGTGAAGCTGCGCGAGCTGTCGAAGGACGTCGTTCTGCGGCTCGCCGGCAAGAACGAGAAGGCGGTGCGTCAGCTCGCGTTTCCGACCAGCTTAAGCTGAAGTAGCAGACATCGCCACGAAGCGAAAATAAGGTCGATTTCCTACCGAACCGATACACGTGCCTTTCATGAGAGACTGGACACCGGCAGCGCTTGGAAGCGATGAACAACCCGCCCTTGTGCAATAATCCATCTGCCAGCCCGGAGCAGGACTCCAGGTCGAGCCGGCATGTCGTGCAACTCATAGTTTGTCGCGCGGAAAGGACTGTCATGGACTCAATGATCGGAGCGCATCAGATTACGGACGTCGCTGCGCTGGAACGCTTGTACGGCGCACCTGCGGGAGCTTCAGTCGAGAAAGAGATCAATTACATTCATCCGCATTACCGGGCGATGATTGCAGCGTCCCCTTTTGTGGTCCTCGCAACCGCCGGCCCGGAAGGGCTCGATACTTCCCCGCGCGGGGACGCAGCAGGGTTTGTCACGGTCGAAAACGAGAAGACACTGCTGATTCCGGATCGGCGCGGGAATAATCGCGTCGATAGTCTGCGTAACATCCTTGCCAACCCGCATGTGGCATTGCTGTTTCTGATTCCAGGCGTAGGCGAAACGCTGCGGGTCAATGGGCGGGCGATCATTTCCACCGCGCCGGCACTGCTGGAACGATTCAGTGTCGGCGGGAAGCCCCCGCGTTCGGTGATCGTGGTTCGCGTCGATACCGTGTTTTTTCAGTGCTCGCGCGCCATCTGGCGGTCCAAACTCTGGGACCCGGCGCAACACATCGAGCGAAGCAGCCTGCCCAGCCTCGGCACGATGATCGGGGATATCAGTCAGGCGCGGATCGACGGGGCAACTTATGACAGCGGCCTGTATGAGCGTTTGAAAGCGGCGCTTTACTGAGAGCACGCTGTATCCGTAGGTCCCGTGTTATACCTACGGGGGCAGTGAAGGGAATTAATGATGAGTGACTATCCGGAAATTTCGCTGCGCTTGCTTGTCGCTTTGGTGTTTGGCGGTCTCGTAGGCCTGGAGCGCAGCTACCACGGCAGGCCTGCAGGGTTTCGAACGCATACTCTGGTTTGCCTGGCATCCGCTGTGCTCATGCTGGTCACAGTCTACGAGGGGCAATGGTTCGCAACACGAGGAATGGAACGGGTAACGGTTGATCCGACGCGAATGGCGCAGGGAATCATGACCGGTATCGGCTTCCTTGGGGCGGGCGTAATAATGAAAGAGGGGCTTTCGGTGCGCGGCCTGACGACGGCGGCGTCTATCTGGATTACCGCCGCAATCGGTATTCTCGTAGGGATCGGGTTTTATTTTCCTGCGGGACTTGCGGCGGCATTGACCCTGGGCACGTTGTCGGCGTTCCGGTGGTTCGAGAGCAAAATACCGTCGCAGCAATACGCGCAATTCATCGTGAAGTTTGCCCGCGAGTCGGCAATGCCCGAGACTGAATTGCGCAAGCTGGTCAAGAGTCTCGCATTTACGATCGCCAACCTTCATTACCGTCTCGCTGATGACGGCAATCATTTTGAGTATCGAATGATTATACGCACGCAGAATTCCGATAACCTTCGCCAGTTGTCAGAGGCCCTTATCCGCATACCGACGGTGTTGGAATTCCGAATATCTCCAACCGGCGATTAGCCCGCGCAAGAGGCTGCAGAAGTGGAAGACCTGCACAAGAACTGCAAAGTGCTGCCGGCGCAAGCTTTGTCTTCAACAATAAAATAGCGCTGCCATGGAGGGAGCCATTATTGCGCGCGTGCTGCACGTACTCGGCGTCGTGCTGTGGATCGGCGGGGTGGCGATGGTGACCACCGTGCTGCTGCCTGCGGCGAAGCGCATGAAGACACCCGCGGAACGCGTCATGTTTTTCGAAACCGTCGAGCGCGGATTCGCGCTGCAGGCGCGCGTCACCACTCTTGTCACCGGCTTGAGCGGTCTGTATCTTGTGTATAAGTTTGATCTATGGCAGCGTTTTGCGCATATCGAATTCTGGTGGATGCATGCGATGGTGCTGGTATGGGTGTTGTTCACGCTGGTGTTGTTTGTGCTCGAACCATTGTTTCTCCATCGGTGGTTCAGCGGGCGGGTGAGGCACCATCCGGAGTCCACGTTTTCGCTGGTGACCCGCTTGCACTGGGTGCTGCTCGGTATGAGCCTGGTTACCGTTGCGGGCGCAGTGGCCGGCAGCCACGGATATCTGCTGTTTGCCCGATGATGGCGCGTGCGCGTGTGGACGAACCAGCCGACCTGATGATTTGGCGAATCGGCGGGACGTGGCCGCTAATCGTGGACAGAGGAGATCAAAGATGATTGTGACCGCATTGACCGAAATGTTCGGATTGACCCATCCGATCGTGCTGGGGCCGATGGGAGGCGTCTCGGGCGGTCGTCTCGCGGCGGCGGTTTCGAATGCCGGTGGACTGGGCCTGGTCGGGGGAGGCTATGGAGACCCCGCCTGGCTGCGTACCGAATTGTCGCGCGTGAGCGAAGACACCCCGCGGCCCTGGGGTGTCGGGCTGATCACGTGGTCCGTTGATCGAAGCGTGCTTGAGTTGGCGCTGAGCTACCGTCCGGCCGCTTTCCTGCTCTCATTCGGCGATCCGCGGCCCTATGCTTCGGCCATCAAGTCCGCAGGGTGCAAACTGATCTGCCAAGTCCAGGACATTGACCAAGCGCTCGTAGCGCGGGAGGCGGGCGCGGACATCATTGTCGCCGAGGGCACCGAAGCAGGAGGACACGCAGGCGCCCGCGCCACTTTGCCGCTGGTGCCGGCGGTGGCGGATGCCGTGGCGCCCCTACCTGTGGTGGCAGCCGGTGGCATTGCCGACGGCCGCGGCTTGGCTGCGGCGCTAATGTTAGGCGCTCACGGGGTGCTGATGGGCACGCGTTTCTACGCGTCCGCCGAGGCCCTCGGCCATGAACGCGCCAAAGAACGCATTATTGCGGCCAAAGGCGGCGAGACGGCGCAAACGCGGGTCTTCGACATCGTGCGCGGGTACGCGTGGCCTAAAGTGTTTCCCGGGCGCGCTTTGCGCAACCGTTTTCTGGAACGGTGGAACGGCCGGGAGAGCGAGCTGAATGCGGCACTGGATTCGGAGCGTTCTGCTTATCAGCGTGCAGCAAAGGAAGGCGATTTCGACACTGCGGTCGTTTGGGCCGGCGAGGCCGTGGACCTGATCCAGCGTATCGATAGCGCGGGTGCACTCGTCGCGCGGATCTGCGAAGAGGCCGAGGGGATCCTGCGCGCCGGGGCGAGACTGGTGCGATGATTATCAGCCACCGGACGCCGCAGCTAACCTTCGAAAGCGCGCAGCCGCTCGAGATCGAGGATGGTGACGGTGCGGCCGTCGACCGTGATCAGGCCGGCTGCCGTGAGTTCGTACAGGACGCGCGAGAAACGCTCGGGCGTGAGATTGAGGCGGGAGGCGATGATGCCTTTGCTCGCCGGCAGCTTGAGCTGCGCCACTTTGCCGCCTGTGTCAGGCTCCGGTTCCGCGCGCAGCAGG
>JACPTJ010000018.1 GCA_016192835.1 Betaproteobacteria bacterium | reverse complement strand
TCGGGGATGCCGGAGTTTGCGGCGGCGGCGCGCGCGCTCGCGCCGGTGAGGGCGCCGTGGGCGGAGGCAACCCTCGCTGCGCGCGCCGAATACGAGGTGTGGCAGCAGCCGGTCGCAGCCCCCGGTGCGCTCAACCTGAGCGAGGTGATCGCGTTCCTGCGCCAGCGCCTGCCACCCGAAACCATCGTTACTTGCGGCGCCGGTGCTTACATAGTATGGGTGAATCGGTTTTATCGATACACGGGCTTTCGCACGCAACTCGGGCCGACCAGCGGCGCGATGGGCTACGGCGTGCCCTCGGGGGTGGCGGCCAAGCTCGTGCATCCCGAGCGGCCAGTGGTGGCGTTCGCGGGCGACGGTTGTTTTCTGATGAACGGCCAGGAACTCGCGACCGCGATGCAATACGACGCGAAAGTGATATTCATCGTCGTCAACAACGGCATCTACGGCACCATCCGCATGCATCAGGAGAAATATTACCCGGGGCGCGTGATCGCCACCGACCTTCGCAATCCCGATTTTGCGGCACTCGCGCGCGCCTACGGACTGTATGCTGAGATCGTCGAGAAGACCGCCGACTTCGCACCGGCGTTCGAGCGCGCGTGGAATGCGCCAACCGCGTCGCTGCTCGAACTCAGGACCGATCCTGATGCGATCTTGCCGAATGTGACCTTGTCGGGCCTTCGCGCCGCAGCGCTGGAGAACGGGAAACGTGAAAGAGTAAATGAGTGAAAGCCTCCGACAGACGCTTCCCGTCGAAAGCAAAGGTCCGGCAACGAGTTTGCGATAAGCAACGTCGCTCCGCTGGATGACCGCGCCGCGCAGCTTGCCGTTTCTGCGCGCCCGCGTGTATTGACAACTCGTGGAAGCGCGATTTAACCTCCAGCTTCCCCCTTCCGTTGTTTTCCAAGACTTTTGCCACTTCCGGAGGTATCCAGGTTTATGGCCGAAACTCGTCCTTTGCAGCAGGTTGCCGCCGGCCGCGCGCCGGAATTTTTGCTCGATGCCTATCGCGGCATGCAGACCATCCGGATGTTTGAGAGCCAGGTCTTGCAGTTGAGCCGTGGCGATGCGCCGGAGGTGGTGGGCTCGGTGCACCTGTGTGCAGGGCAGGAGGCGATTCCGGTCGGCGCATTAGCCGCGCTTCGCCCCGACGACAGGGTCGTGGCAACTTATCGTGGGCATGGCTGGGCGCTCGAAAGCGGTATCACGGCGGATGAGTTGATGGCAGAAATCTGCCACCGTGAAGCGGGCATCAACGGCGGCCGCGCAGGCTCCCCTTACGTTACCGCCCCGCAGCGGCGGTTCATCGGCGAAAATTCCATCGTGGGCGCCGGCGGGCCGATAGCCTGCGGCGTCGCTTTGGCAGCGCAAGTTCAGGGCAGCGGGCGCGTTGCCATCGTTTCTTTCGGCGATGGCGCGATGAGCCAGGGGGCGCTGCACGAAGCGCTGGTCTTTGCCGCCGCGCGCGATCTGCCGGTCATCTTCGTTTGTGAAAACAACGGCTGGTCTGAACTGACGCCAACCGCGAAGATTGCGCGGATCGAGCGGCTCGGCCGACGCTCGCTCGGCTACGGCATCGAGGGCGTTACCGTGGATGGTTGCGACGCCGTCGCGGTGCGCGACGCGGTGGCCCGGGCAGCCGAGCGGGCACGCGATGGCAAAGGCCCCAGCCTGATCGAGTGCAAGACCGTGCGTCTCTGGGGGCACTACAATCGGGATATCGAGCACTACCGGCCCCTGTCGGATAAGAAAAACGCGGCTGAGCGTGACCCCATTGCCAGACTGCGGGCAAGTCTGATTGATTCGAACGGTTGCAGCGCCGGCGAAATAAACGCGATCGATGCCGCAGTGGCTGCTGAGATGGACGCCGTGGTCCGGCGCTGCCTGGCGATGCCCAAGCCCGATCCGGCGACTGCGCGCGATCACAATTATGCGCCGCGAGCTTCAGTCGTCAGTTCCGGCACCGAGATTTCCGAACAGGAAATGACGACGGCTCAAGCAATCAACCGCGCTTTGCGTGATGAACTCGCCATGAATCCAGCCACCCTGGTCTATGGGGAGGATGTCGGCCACGCCGGCGGTATCTTTGGAGTAAGCCGCGACCTTCAGAAAACTTTTGGCGAAAAGCGGGTGTTCGACACGCCCATAGCGGAAAGCGCGATTCTCGGCTCGGCGGTGGGCGCCGCGATGGAAGGCATGCGTCCGATCGTCGAGATCATGTGGGGTGATTTCATGCTGGTCGCCCTCGACTCCATCATCAATCAGGCGGCAAACGTCCGTTATCTTACGCGCGGCCAATTTGGAGCGCCCATGGTAGTGCGTACGCAGCAGGGCGCAACACCTGGTTCTTGCGCGCAGCATTCGCAGTGTCTGGAGGCCCTTCTGGCGCACATTCCAGGGCTCAAAGTCGGCCTTCCCAGTACTCCACAGGACGCGTACTCGATGCTGCGCGCCGCGGCGCAGGATCCCGATCCCTGCATTTTGTTTGAAGCCCGTGCCCTGTATCAGACACCTGGCACGGTAACGCTCGGCGGCGCGATCGAATCCGCCTGCGGCGCAAAAATGCGGCGGGAGGGCAAAGACCTTGTGATCATTTCGTGGGGCGCCACCGTACATGACGCATTATCCGCCGCGCGCAGCCTGTCGGAACGGGGACACGACGTCGGAGTACTGGATTTGCGCTGGCTATCCCCGCTGGACGATGATGCCATTGCGGCCGCAGTGGTTTCGTGCGGGCGCGTTCTGGTGGTCCATGAAGCAAACCAGACGATGGGTTTTGGCGCCGAAGTGGTGACACGAATAGCGGAGCGGCTAAGCACGCACTTGAAGAGCCCGGTTCGGCGCCTGGGCACGCCCGATACGCGCATTCCGGCATCCCCGGTATTACAGACCGCGTTACTGCCGCGCGCACCTGCGATAGTCACTGCCGCGCTGTCGATGCTTGAGCCCGCTGTTAACACGAGGAGGACGCAATGATCACTGGTACCCTATCGAGAACGTTCGCGCTGGCGCTCGGCGTATTGAGCCTGTGTCCGGCCACCGCGCTGGCTCAGGCCTGGCCGGGCAAACCGATACGACTCATCGTTCCGTTCCCGCCCGGCGGCGCGACGGATTTCGTGGGGCGGATTATCGGGCAAGGTTTGTCCGAGCGCCTCGGGCAGCAAATCCTGGTCGACAACCGCGCCGGCGCCGATGGCATTCTCGGTCTTGATGTTCTCAAGAAATCGCCGCCGGACGGCTATACCATCGCGATCGTCTCCGCCGGGCCGCTGTCGGTCAATCCACATCTTTACGTGAAGCTGCCGTACGATACGCTGCGGGACTTCACCGCCATTGCCAACGTGGTGAGCGTCCCGCTGCTGCTGGTGTCGCACCCGTCGCTGCCGATCAGGAACGTGAAGGAATTGATCGCACTTTCCAAGAGGCGGTCCGGCGAGATCATTTACTCCTCGCCCGGGGTCGGCAACTCGTCGCACCTCGCGTCAGAACTCTTCAACTCGATGGCGAAGGTCAAGATGGTCCACGTCCCTTACAAGGGGATGGGGCCTGCCGTTCTATCCTTGTTGTCCGGCGAAGGCCAGCTCCTTTTCAGCAGCATCCCGCCGATACTTCCTCACGTGCGCAGCGGCAAGGCCATTTCCCTGGGGATCGGCAGCGCGCAGCGGGTCCCATCGCTGCCTGAGATTCCGACGATAGCCGAAGCCGGCCTGCCCGGATATGAAGCTTATTCGTGGACCGGCATGGTCGGACCCGCGAACATGCCCAGGGAGGTTGTCCAGCGGCTCAACAAGGAAACCGTCGCGATCCTCAAGCAGAAAAACGTCAGCGACCAGTTGCTGACCGCGGGCACCGTTCCTACGCCTTCCAGCCCCGAGGAGTTCGCTGCCTACATAAAATCGGAAATCAATAAGTGGGGCGACGTCGTGAAAATGGCCAACATCAAGGCGCACTGACCGCCAACTCGCGCGGAAACGCGGGATATGGCCGCGCCGCGCACCTAACTTGGGAGAAGCAGTGATCGTTACCGGCAAGAAAACAAAGAGAAGCAAAGCGTTCCAGGCAGGCCTGGCCATGCGTAAAAAGGTGCTGGGCCCGGATTACGTCGAGAACTCGCTCAGCAAAGCAGGCGCGTTCGGCATGCCGTTTCAGGAGATGTCCACCGAGTTTGCGTGGGGAAACGTATGGACGCGGCCGGGACTTTCACTGCGCGACCGCAGTCTGGTGACGCTCGCCCAGTGCATCGCGCTCAATCGCCCCAACGAAATCAGGATTCACGTGCGCGGCGCGATACGCAACGGTGTAACCAAAACCGAGATTCGCGAACTGTGCCTGCACTCGTTCTGCTATTGCGGCGGGCCCGCATCGCTTGACGCCTTTAACCTCATCAAGACTATCCTGCCCGAAATCGAGGCATTGGAAAAAGCCGCGAGGAAAAAGCGCAAGTAACGCAGGCGCCAGTACGGACGCGGCCCTACAAGTGGACGGAGTTGATGCCCGCGAACCTGCCTGACACCATTGCAGCTGCCTCGCGCCTGATCGAGGCGCGCGAGCTGTCGCCGCTCGAACTGGTGAATGGACTGTTGGCGCGGATCGAAGCGGTCGACCCGGTCATTAACGCGTTCATCACGGTTACCGCCGAGCAAGCCGTCGTTCAGGCCCGTCAAGCCGAAATCGAGATCAGCAAAGGCCGCTATCGCGGGCCGCTGCACGGTATTCCTTTCGGTGTCAAAGACATTTACGAAACTGCGGGAATTCGCACGACCGGCCACTCCCGGGCCTATGCAAACCACGTGCCGCGAATGAACGCGAGTGTCGTGGACAAGCTTTATGATGCCGGCGCCATCCTCATGGGCAAGCTCGCAACCCACGAGCTCGCACACGGCGGACCTTCGTTCGACCTGGCCTGGCCCCCCGCGCGCAACCCGTGGAATCCCGAACACTTCACGGGAGGGTCCAGCAGTGGCTCGGCTGCGGCGCTCGCGGGAGGACTGGTATTGGCCGCGCTCGGCAGCGACACGGGAGGCTCGATCCGTACGCCTGCGTCGCTGTGCGGCCTGACTGGAATGAAGCCCACTTTTGGCCTGGTCAGCCGCCGCGGCGTGATTCCCAATTCTTTCAGCCTCGATCACTGCGGCCCGCTCGCAAGAACGGTCGAGGACTGCGCGATCCTGCTCGATGCGATCGTCGGCTACGACCCGCGAGACCGGTCAAGTGTGCGCGGCCGCCAGCAAAATTTCCGGGCGGGGCTGCGATCCAATTTGAAAGACGTGCGGGTCGGGGTGGTGCGGTATTTCGGCGCAGAGGATGCGGCCGGCAATGATGAAT
This sequence comes from Betaproteobacteria bacterium, assembly GCA_016192835.1. Classification (GTDB taxonomy): domain Bacteria; phylum Pseudomonadota; class Gammaproteobacteria; order Burkholderiales; family SG8-41; genus PALSA-1004. The sequence continues at coordinate 5,796 of JACPTJ010000018.1, read as the reverse complement.
TGCGTAGCGCGACAGACGCGGCGTTGCAGGTGCTGCAAAAACTGGGCGCGCGTCTGCACGAGGTTCGCCTGCGTGCGTTGCGGGACTACTACGACGTGTGGACCCTGATCGAAGAGCCTGAGACCTTTGCGATACAGAGGCAGGCACTGATCGATCGTCCGCACGATTTTGGGGCGGTTTTTCTCGAACGAACGTTGATCGCGTGTCTGATTCAAGGCGCCGACTATGTGCGGGCGCAGCAGGAGCGCAGCCGCATGCTGAGTGAGGTGCGCGACGCATTTGCGGATTGCGACGTGCTGGTGACGCCGGGTGCGGGTCCTGCACCAAAGCTCGATCCCGGGCTTGCGAAATGGCCGAGCCCCAATCGTTTCGCGCCGTTCGCGCTGACCGGAAGTCCTGCGGTCGTGGTGTGCACCGGATTCAGCCGCGCAGGCCTGCCGCTATCGATGCAACTGGTCGGCAGGCCGTTTGATGACGCGAACGTGCTCGCGATTGCTCACGCCTACGAGCAGACGATGAGTTGGTCAACGCGGCGCGCAGTGGTTGCGCCGGATGCGCGACCGGCGCCGATTATGCCCAGCGCGCCCGCGATTGCGATCGGATCGATCGACCGGAAGATCGTCGATCTTTGCGCTCGTGCGGCGCAGAGTGCCGGTCTGCGCCTTGCTGATGAACACTTCGCGCTGCTCTGCGCCGCGACGCCGCATCTGCTCGCGATGATAGACCGGGTTCGCGGCTCGCACGAGCACCCGTTCGAACCCGCCAACGTTTTCATGTTTCCGTCAGTGGATTCGCCGATGTGACACGCCCTTAGCGGCGCTCACTGGTCGATTTTGACACCGGTGCTTTTGATCAGCTTGCCGTAGCGTTCGTAGTCGAAGCGCATCCTCGCGGCGAACTGCTCGGGCGTGGAAGGCACGATGTCCATCGCGAGGGTCTTCCAAAGTTCCTTGATCTCGGGGGAAGCCAGGACTTTCGCGATCGAAGCATTGAGAAAGCCGATGATCTCCTTCGGCGTCGCGGCGGGCGCGAACACGCCGAGCCAGCCGCTGATCTCGTAGCCCGGCAAGCCACTGTCCGCCACGGTCGGGATCCCTGGCAGTGCCGGCGAGGGTCGTGGCCCCGTCACTCCGATCGCGCGCAGTCTTCCCGCTTGCAGGTAGGGCAGCATGAGCCCGACACTGTCCCACATCAGGTCCAGGCGCCCGCCGATCAAGTCGATGTGGGCCGCGGTCCCCCCTCCGCGGTAGGGCACGTGCAGCATCTTCACCCCTGCAGTCATGCTGAAGAGTTCCCCCGCAAGATGGAAGGCAGAGCCGATTCCGGCGGACCCGTAGGTGAGAACCCCGGGCTTGGCCTTGGCGAGCACGATCAGCTCGCGCGCGGTCTTGGCCGGCACGCTGGGGTGCGCCACCAGCACGAATGGAAATTCACCGATCTGGATAATCGGCGCAAAATCGCCCATGGGACTGTAGTTGACCTTGAAGAGATGCGGGGTTGCCGTCATCCCTGAAGAAGGGGCGGCCAGCAGGGTGTAGCCGTCGGGCGCGCTCTTTGCGATCAGTTCGTTGGCGATGGTTCCCGTCGCGCCGGGCCGGCTGTCGACCACGACCTGCAGTTTGAAAGACTCGGAAAGCTTTTGCGCAATGGGCCGCGAAAACACATCGATCGGGCCGCCGGTGGCAAATCCATGTACGAGCCGAATCGGCTTCGAAGGATAGGGCTGCGCGTAACCCGGACCCGGGTGTGGCGCGATCAGCGATGCGCCGGCGACGAGAACTGCCCACAGCAGCCTTGAAGAATCAGGTTCGGCGTTTCTTCCGGGTGTCGGATGCATGGAATCATTCCTCCACGTTGTCTTTCCGCGGCCCTCGCTTCCAGCCCACGATGATCCGTGGTTCCAGCACGATGGTAACATGCAAACGGATAGCACTGGCACACTGATCAACGAAGGGACTATGCATGGATACCATACCCGGAAAACTCGCTCAGGCTCCCTGCCATAAGTTGCCCACGCCGTGCGGGGCGCACGTACTCGCGCGCGCCCTGCAAAGGCACGGCGTCGAATTGATGTTCGGGCAGAGCCTGCCCTCGGCGCTCTATCTCGTTGCCCCGGAGTTCGGGATACGCCAGATCGCGTACCGGACGGAAAATGCAGGAGCGGCCATGGCGGATGGCTACGCGCGCATCTCCCACAAGGTGGCAGTCGTCACCGCGCAGAACGGGCCGGCCGCGGCGCTGCTCGTGGCAGGGCTGTCGGAAGCGCTGAAGGCGTCGGTTCCGATTGTCGCCATCGTGCAGGATGTCAGGCGCACCCAAACCGACAAGAATGCGTTTCAGGAACTGGACCATTTCGATCTCTTCCGCGGCTGCAGCAAATGGGTTCGCCGCGTGAGCCAGATGTCGCGCATCGACGATTACGTCGACATGGCTTTCGTCGCCGCCGCGAGCGGGCGCCCGGGACCGGCCGTGCTGCTGTGCCCGCAGGATCTGTTGCTGGAGCCGACGGAAGCGCGCGCGGGAGACGTCAGACGCGAAAATCTGGGGCGCTGCCCGCTCGATCGCAGCCTTGCCGATCCGGCGTGTATCGAGAAGGCCGCGCAGTTGCTGGCGAATGCAGCGCACCCGTTGCTCGTCGCAGGCGGCGGGGTGCATTTGTCCGATGCGCACGGGGAGCTCGCGCATTTGCAGGAAGCGGCGGGAATTCCGGTTGCGACCACGAGCATGGGGAAAGGTGCGGTCAACGAGCGGCATCCCCTGTCGGTGGGCGTGATCGGGTATTTCATGGGGACGCGCGGCGTGGCCAGGCATCTGCGCGGGCTCGTCGACGAAGCCGACGTCATACTCCTCATCGGCAACCGCACCAATCAGAACGGGACGGACTCGTGGACTTTGTTCCCGCCAACGGCAAAGTACATTCATATCGATATCGACAGCCAGGAGATCGGCCGCAACTATGAAGCGTTGCGGCTGGCCGGAGACGCGAAGCTCACGCTGGCAGCGCTCGACGCGGCGTTGGTGAGGCAGGACCTGAGCAAGCGCCGTGCGGGCCGCGCCGCAGTGGAGCAGCGAATTGCTGCCGCACGCCGTTCCTTTACGGCTGAAGCGCAAACCGTGATGCACTCGGACGCGGTGCCTATTCGTCCCGAGAGGCTCATGCTGGAACTCGGCAAGGTGCTGCAACCGGATTCCGTCGTGGTGTCCGATGCGAGCTACGCGCCGATCTGGGCGGCGAACTATCTGACCGCGCAGCGCGCGGGAATGCGGTTTTTGGCAGGGCGCGGGCTCGCCGGACTGGGGTGGGGTCTGCCGGCGGCGATCGGCGCCAAGCTCGCGGTGGCTGAGCGCGAAGTCTTCTGCATCACCGGAGACGGCGGCTTTGCCCACGTATGGCCGGAACTGGAGACCGCCAGGCGGCTTGACATCAAAGTAATCGTGATCGTGCTCAACAACCAGATACTCGCTTACCAATCGCACGCAGAAGACGTGCTGTACGGAAATCACACCGACGCGTGCGCGCTGGGTCCGGTCGACCATGCGGCAATCGCGCGTGCTTGTGGCTGCGAGGGCGTGAGAGTCGAAAAGCCCGCCGGGTTCCAGCCCGCTCTGGAACAGGCGATGCGCGCGAAAGTGACGACGGTCATCGATGCCATCATCGATCCGAAGGCCTACCCGCCGCTGACCCTGTTCGAAGGGAAAATGCACGTTTGAAGGCGCGGCAATTGGCACGATGCGCGAGCCGCGCCCGTAACATGGCTCTAATCTTTACTTCTTGCTGTTTTAGCTAAAACAGCATATGATGGCGCGCATGGAAAGCGTCAATGCAACGCAACTGAAGAACCGCTTGGGCGAGGTCCTGAAACGGGCCGCCCTCGGACCGGTCGCGATCGAGCGGCACGGCCGGATCGTCGCCTGCCTCGTACCTCCTGCGGCCGTGAAGGCGCGCGCAGGGAAGACACCCACCGTCCGGCCGCGCTGGGGCCGGCGCGACGAGCAGCGCGTGGTCGAGCTTTGCGCGCGCGGGGACTACCGTCTCTCGCGCTGGTTGCGCGCGGGGGATCCGGGCACGTTGGCGGGAGTGGCTGCAATGCTCGCCTCGCAGCCGGGTTTCAATCGCACGCGCATGCTCGCTCTCGCCGAACGGCTGCATCCGGGAATCAGCGCGCCTGCGGGATTTAGCCATTGGCTGGCGCGCACACCCGTGCAGGCGGCGCGCTTCCTGCCCATGCTCGAGGCGCGCATGCGCGAACGGAAACTGCCCGCGGCGGTTCCCTCGCGCCGGCCATGACCAAAAAACAACATCCGCCGCTGCGGCCGGACCCGGAGTATCTTAAAGCGTTCGCGCAGATCATGTCGCGCATCGAGCACGCGTTGGGACCGAAGCGTCCCGCGAAGCCCGTCGCGGTCTGTGTCGCCGGTGGGGCCGCGCTGCACTTTTACACCGGGGCAAGGTTCTCGAACGACATCGACGCGGCGATACTCGCGCGCGTGATGCTCGACCCGCGGGACCTCCAGGCCGCCTACCGGGGGAAGGACGGCCACGCGCGGCTGCTCTATTTCGACACGCAATACAACGACAGTTTCGCGCTGCTTCACCGCGACGCGTACGGCGGTGCGCGGCCGATTTTGGTGAAGGGCGTCGATCCCCGCCGTCTCGAGGTCAGGCTGCTCACCCCGCTCGATCTCGCCGTTTCGAAGCTCTCCCGGTTCAGCGAGCAGGACCAGGACGATATCCGCGCGCTGGCCGGCGCGGGACTGATCGACGCGATCGGGCTGCGCCGCCGCGCCGAGGCGGCGTTGCCGGACTACGTCGGAAACCTGGGCCGGATCAGAACGTCGATCGACGCCGCCTGCCGCCTCGTCGCAGCCGCTGACAAGAAACGGCGACCCGATTAAGTTGCAAAACCGATATTTCAAGACCTGCTGCTCCCGTTGCCACGAGAAATGTGATACGGTAAAAATAATTTGTATCACACGGAGATTCGCCATGCCAAAATCGCTGCGTCTGGGGACCGAATTGGAGAAGACGCTGGATCGTTACTGCACGGAAACCGGGAAGACTGCCAGCACCGTCATCCGCGAGAGCGTGGCGGAGTACATAGTCCGGCGTCGTCGCAAGACACCCGCGCCTTCCGCCTGGGAACTGGGCAAGGATTTGTTCGGCGCCGACCGCTCGCCGTCCGGGCAGCGCAATGTCTCGGGACGCGTCAAGCAACTCATCGGTGGGAAACTCCGTGCGAAGCATCATCGTTGACGCGGGTCCGCTCGTTGCGCTGTTTCGGGCACGCGACGAGCATCACGACGCGGCGAAGTCCATGCTCGAATCCACGCGGGCGCTGCTGCTGAGCACGTGGCCGGTGGTCACCGAAGCCTGCCACTTTTTGTCGCGGGACGGGAAGCGCGCATTGCTCAGCTTCATTCGCCGCGGCGCAATGCGCATCGAGCCCTTGTCTGCCGGCGACATCCCGCGTCTCGACGAACTGCTCGCGCGCTACGAGCGGATGGATTTTGCCGACGCCACCCTGGTGTTGCTTGCCGAGAAGACCGGGGTAATGGAAGTTTTCACGATAGACCGGCGCGATTTCGAAGTGTACCGCACGCGCACCGGCCGCCGCTTCCGGCTGGTGCCAATGTAACCTTTAAGCCGCATGCAGCCGCCCTCAGACTCATTGTCACTCCATCAATCGGTCAAATCCGGACCGGACTGCCGCTCGCCGCGGAAGCGACGATCGCTTCCAGCACGGCGATGCCGTTGACCGCTTGCTCGGGCGGCACGACGAACGGCTGTTTGGCCGC